>CAKVNP010000181.1 GCA_934777095.1 uncultured Clostridium sp.
TGTGGCCGAGACGGAAAACGGGCAAGGCTTTTGCAAGCTGGTGTGGGATGTGACGCGCGACCGCCTGGTTGGCGTGCATATAGTCGGCTCCTATGCTTCCGAAATGATCTATGGGGCGGCCTTGATGCTTGAAACGGAGCTGCCTTTGGAGCAGCTGAAAAAGCTGGTGTTCCCGCACCCCACCGTTTCCGAAATCATTCGAGAGGCGCTTTTCAAACTTTGAGGGAGTAAAAATATAAATTAGTAAGGTAACTATTCCTGCTATTATATCAAATTTACTAAACTTCTCTGGAAAGATAGCTAATGTAATAGATTTATGTCTGGACCACAGCAGAATTACTATTGTAAATATCACCATCATAATCATTACTACTACACTTCTGGTAAAAGCAGTTTTTCTAATAAATTTAAAGAGAAGCTCTTCTATGAAAATAATTAAACTTTGTAAAATTACTAATGCTAAACATATTCCTGCTATTAGTTTAAACTTTACATTTTTATCATTCATTTTATGCACCACATTGCTGCTCAATTATTTTCTCAAATTTGCTGATTGAAAGAATCTCATGTGTAATAAATTGACCATCATAGAAGAGGCTGAAAGTTGTAAATGGCGCTGGTGCATTTTGTGCTTCTTCTGCTGTTTCAATTTTTATTGATTTAAAAGGTATCTTCTTTTCCTTTGCTGCTGCTTCTATTAATGGTACATATTTCGCAGTAAAAGGACATTGTTGTGTATAGTATAAGATAAATCCCTTTTCATTAACTTTAGGATTCTTTAATGAAGTTTTAAATTTAGGCTTTGGTGCACTATCACTAAAAGGAAGATATAAAAGCTCATAAAAAGGCTCTGCTGTATCTGCAACCTTGAATCCTTTGTAGTTCATGTATTTTGGATCTGATAGAAATGATTTTTTCTTATTTGATGATAATATTACTAACCCAAGCTTTCCTTTTTCCTTACTATCCTTAATGCATTCGTCTAATAAAAGGTTGGAATTACCCTGCCCCTTATATTTTCCTGATACCCAAAGACAGTCAATATACATATAGCCATCTGCTTCAATTGGTGCCCATGCCTTTTCTGCTGGTATATACTCTATAAAACATTTTCCTCGTACATTCCCCTTCTTAAATACAAGCCCATCCTCAAAACGTTCTAAAAGCCATGCTTTCTTAGATTTAACCTGGCAGTCATCATTATTAGAAATTGCACAGCAGATATGTTCCGTTGCTAAATTTTCTTTCGTTACAGTTATTATTTCCATATAAAATACCTCCCCATTAAAATTACCTATTAATTATTCATATATTATTTAAATCCAGTATACATTTTTTCCATTATTTTGTTAATAACCTAAACAAGCTTTAGCTATTATCCTAAAATCGGATTTGCTGATTTATCGCCAAACAAAAAACTCCTCGCCTAGAGGAGTTTTCGCCTTAATTCATAATTTGTAATTGATAAAAAGGAGAAAAGTAATTAACCGTCCCTACTTTGTCCTATAAATGCTAAAAGTAATTAACCGTCCCGCCCTTATCTTTATATATCTACTGGCTTTTCTGGCTGCCATTTAAGTTTATTGCAGTGTCTGGAATCTTGCCTACTATTATGGTTTCAGAAACAGGAATCTGACAAGTTACATCAACATCTTTGCTTTTTAAAGGAACTATTACCCTGATTTTCATCTCTACATTTAAATATATCTTATGCCTGGTCTGATTTATGCCCGCACTCTCAAAAATTGATTCATATGAAGTGTTTATGTTTCCTACTCTCTTTAGCTTAATATTAATTTCTGGGCCCATTTGATAAAAAAATGAATTATTAGTTAGATAACCAATAGGAACCTTAGTTCCAAATTCCTCTAAATCATTTAGCCTTTCATTACATCTTAATACTACCTGTGATGCTAAGTAATTTTGTAGTACTGTATCTGCCCTTATTAAAGTTATATTGCCTTCCGCATCCTTTTCTATCTTAATAAGATCCTCATAATTGTAATCTTCTGAATACACATTTACACTTTCCTCATTAATAATGTTTATTGCTTCACCTTTCAGCTTTACTTCAGCCATACTTAAGGCAGTAGGCAGTACACGTTTATCAAAAAGATAGAAAAATATATTAAAGAAAGCAAAGAGAAGTATTATACAAAGAAACATAAAATATGTATTTTTTTTTCTACCATGATTAATTTTAAATCTACTTGGTCCTTTTGTGTAATATCTCATATTTTACACCTATAAATACTTATTTATTTTATTCTAGTAATTAATATGCTATAATATGATATATTATTATAAAATAAATCCATTCTATTAATAAAGGGAGGAACAAATGGCTAATAATAATAAGTCTACGAATTCTACCGCAAGCGTAGAAAAAAAGAACTCTAAAAAGAAGAAGCCTTCTAAGGTAGGTAGATTTTTTAAAAAATTCTTCCTTACCATAGTAATACTAGGGTTAATCTGCCTAGTGGTAGGCCTTGGATATATCTTTGCTGTTATTAAAACTGCTCCTGATTTAGATGTCAATGCAGTTTTAAGTTTAAACGAAACTTCTATGCTTTATGATAGTAACGGCGATTTTATAGACAATTTACCGACTGAAGAAGAGCGTTATGTAATAACATATGATCAAATACCACAAACTTTAGTTAATGCTTATATAGCAATTGAAGATGAACGTTTCCTTACTCATAAAGGAATTGATGTCCGTAGAATTGCCGGAGCAGCCATTCGTGATGTAATTGTTACAATTAAGGGCGAAGGTGGTATTCATGGTGCTTCTACTATTACTCAGCAATTAATCAAGAATACAATATTAATTGATGAAGCATCTAGTGAAAGTACTATGTTAGACTCTGTAAATAGAAAAATCAAAGAAATTTATTTATCATTACAATTAGAGAAAAAGCTTTCAAAAGAACAAATTATAACTGCTTATTTAAACACAATTCCATTAGGTGGATATATTTATGGTGTTGAAGCTGCATCTCAATATTACTTTGCTAAATCTGCTATTGATTTAACATTGCCTGAAGCAGCATATATTGCTGGTATAACTCAAGCACCAACTTACTATAGTGCTTATAACACTGAGGTAGAAGGATATCCTGAAACATACAAAGACAGAACAAAAACTGTTTTAATGAAAATGTTAGAACTTGGAATGATATCTCAAAGTGAATATGATGATGCTTATGCAACTGTAGATGCTAACGAATTTAATTTTAGTACTATCGTTAACGACTATAAAGTTAATTACGAATGGTTTGTATACCCTGCTCTAGACCAAGTTAGAGAAAATTTAAAAGAAAAATATAAGTATACAGACGAAGAAGTCAGCAGATTATTTGCTACTGGCGGATTAAAAATATACACTACTCTTGATACTGCTATGCAGGATAAGGTTCAAGCTGTAATTAATGATAGAGCTAATTACGATATTGGTAATGAAGAAGGTTATACCGATGAAGGAGTTTTACTACTGCAAGCTTCAACTACTATTATCGATTATAGAACTGGCCAAGTTAAAGCAATAATTGGTGGTAGAGGTGATCAGCCTGCTGGTTCTCTTAATAGAGCTTATGATGATTTAAAATCAATTGCTTCTAATACTAAGCCATTGACTGTATATGGACCTGCCATTGATACTAAGCTGATGACAGCCGCAACTCCAATTGATGATGCGCCGCTTGCACAAAGCTTCTTAGATAAGTATGGATATTCAATTGTCCCTACAAACTATAATGGTGTCTATGATGGAATTATTAATCCTAGAATAGCTATTACTTATTCTAAAAATATTACATCTTTAAAAACAGTTGATATGCTGGGACTTGATGTAGCTAAAGAATATGGTGAAAAGCTAGGACTTGTTTATTCTGATAATTCAAATACATTATCTGCTTTAGCTTTAGGACAATTCTACAATGATGTTGCTGATAGAGATGGTGGTAATACTACTATTTTAGCTTCTGCATTTGGTACATTTGGTAATGGTGGTACTAGAGTTGAACCAACATTCTACACTAAAGTTGTTGATGCATCTGGTAATGTTTTATTAGACGGCAGCAAAACAGATAAAGTTGAAGTATTCTCACCACAAACTGCTTATATCATGTATGATATATTAAAAGAGCCAGTATCTAACTTTGATTCATCAGCTGCTAAATTTGGAGACATCCCTGTAGCTGGTAAAAGTGGTACTACTGATGCTGTTGATTCATTCTGGTTCTCTGGACTTACTCCTTACTATTCTGCATCAGTTTGGATAGGCTATGATACTCCAACTCCTTTAAGTGGTTATAGTTCAGCAGCTGCTAAACTTTGGGGAAAAGTAATGCAAGTAGTACATGAAGGACTTGAGTATAAAGAATTAGATAAACCTGATGGTCTTGTGCAGGTTGCTGTATGTCAGGATTCAGGAAAGCTTCCTACTGACTTATGTAAAAGAGACCAAAGAGGTAGCAGAGTTGTTAATGAGTACTTTATATCTGGTACTGAGCCTAATACTTACTGTGATGTTCATACTGAAGCAAAAGTTAATAAACAAAATAATAAACTTGCTACTGATAGTACTCCTACAAGTTTACTAGAAACAAGAGTATTCATTAAGAAAGATCATCCAGATTCAAATACTGCTGATTATAAATATGTATTACCTATTGAAAAAGATGATACAAAGAAAATCACTCTTTCAAACTTAGGAGTGAGCAAAAATATGGATTTGTATGATGTAATAAAAATATTAAATGCAAATAATATCAGCTATAAATTTAAAGATACTTCAGTTTCTGGAACAATTAAGTATGGTGAATATACAGTAACTAATTTCACCTCAGAAATTGCTTCTGGCGGTACTGTTACTTTAACAATCAAAAAGGTTGCTACTAATAACAGTTCAGCAAACAATAATAGCAATAATAACAATAATGCTAATAACAACAATACTAATAACAATAATGAGAATGGTAATAATAATAATCATCAAAATACTGATGAAAGCAATGACCAAACTACTTCAGATAACAATGATAATCATGAATCTGAAGATGGAAATAATGCTAGTACCGATAATGATACAAACGAATAATATATATTTTTAAAAGATGCCTAAATATAGGCATCTTTTTTTGAATTATAAAACCTAAATTAATTCATTTTAAGTATTTTTCTTATTTGAATTTTCTGCATTTTATAAAGTTATATGAATTTTCCCAATGTTTATCTTGCATTTTTCGCTTTAATATACTAAAATATTTATGTTATTGATATACAAAAGAGGAGGTATTAAAATGAAATTATGGAATGATTATTTTATGCCATTAAATGATTTTTTATGGACATATGTATTAATTGTTGCACTTATATTAATCGG
>CAKVNP010000182.1 GCA_934777095.1 uncultured Clostridium sp.
GAAAAGCAGCTTGATGAAATAGCTAAAGGTAAGAGAAATGATCATGGATTTATTAAAGATATGAAAAATTACTCTGTAGCTTTAGTAGAAGATGTAAAGTCAGCTAACTCTAAGTTTGTTCATGATAATAAAACAGGTAAGAAGTGTCCTAACTGTGGAAAATACCTTTTAGAAGTTAAGGGTAAAAATGGAACAATGAATGTTTGTCAAGATAGAGAATGTGGATATAGAGAAAATGTATCTAGAGTTACTAATGCTAGATGCCCAGAATGTAAAAAGAAACTAGAAGTTAGAGGCCAAGGTGAAGGTAAGATATACGTTTGTACTGGAACTAACTGCAACTTTAGAGAAAAAGCATCTTCCTTTGAAAAGAGATTTGATAAAAAAGGAAAAGTAGATAAAAGAGAAACTCAAAGAATCATGGCTAAAATGAAAAAAGAAGCCGAAAAGGAAGCTATGGAGGATAATCCATTTGCAGCTTTACTTGGCAATATGAAATTTGATGATAAATAATTTTTAAAGATTACATGAGATTTTATATAGTATATAGCAAATTGATTAATAAAATATAGTTTATAAAGCAGTAAAATAACTTATTAAAATGAGTTGATTTACTGCTTTTTATACATTCATTGCATGGAAAATATTGTAACGAGGGTTAAGGGAAGGTAAAATATATATTAATATGTTTTGTAATTAAATAAATATTATTAATATAGGGGGACTAAGTATGACTAAATCAATATGTGGGGTGGACTGTAGCCAATGTGAATTAAAGGATAATTGCGCAGGCTGTACAGCAACAAAGGGACGTCCGTTTAATGGGAAATGTGTAATTGCAGCATGTTGCAATCATAAAGGTTATGGATTTTGTGAAGAATGTACGGACACTCCTTGTAAGTTAAAGAAAGAGTTAATTGCAGAATTTAACGCTCTTGGCATTGAAGATATGGAAGAAGTTACGGATTTAAATGCACTTTTAGGTTCATACATTAATCTTGAATATACCTTTCCAAATGGACAAGCTGTTAAGCTATGGGATGATAAAAGAATATATTTTGGAAATCAGCTAAGTAAAAAGAATAGTGATAGATGCTATGGTATAACAGCAGATGAAAACTATCTTTTAGTCTGTGAATATGGTGACGGTGGCTCTGATGCTGAAATTATTATCTATAAAAAGTGGAGAAAATAGTTTAGCAAATATAGAGGGAAAGAAAATGAAAAGACAATATTATATTGATAATTTGCGGTGGATTTGGATAGTTTTGTTAATACCATTTCATACTGCAATGGCTTGGAATTGTTGGGAAAGTAATTATATTTGGTTTCATAAAAATAAAATATTATCATCATTTGTAATTTTTATACATCCATATTATATGCCACTTTTGTTTTTATTAGCAGGTATGAGTATGAAATATGCTTTAGAAAAAAGGTCATATAGTGAGTTTTTAGTTGAAAGAGTTAAAAAACTAGCAATTCCAATGGTAACAAGTATTCTTACTATTGTTGCTTTTATGACCTATTTGGCAGATAAATATCACAACAACTATCAAGGGAATTTCTTTAATCATTATGGAGTATTTTTTACTAAAATAAAAGATTTAACAGGCTATAATGGCGATTTTACGCCAGGGCACTTATGGTTTGTTTTATATTTGTTTTTAATCTCAATTATTTTATTAGGTTTAGTTTATGTTCAAAGAAAAAGATGGCCACAAATATCTTTTGCTAATATTAAACCAGGGATTTTACTAGTTTTAATCCTTATTCCTATTTTGTTAAAGCCTGTTCTTGACTTTGGGGGTAAAAGTATTGGTGAAAACTTTGCATATGTAATATTAGGGTATTATATTTTTTCTGAAGATAGTGTGTTAGAAAGGATTAAAAAGTATAGGTACGCATATTTAATAATTATGTTATTTGCAAGTTTTATTTTAACTTATCTTTTTGTTTGGTCAGACAACCAATATAGCATGGTCTGTACTATATTACAATGGGTGGCAACGTGGTTTGGTATATTAGCTTTTTTGGGGATAGGAAAGTGTAGTATTAACAAGTCCAATAGATTAAATAAATACATGGCATCACGTTCTTTTCTTATCTATATCTTTCATTTTGGATGGATCATTTTTCTGCAATACACTTTTTCAAAGTTAATTTATTCTACAGCTTTATTATATTTGCTAACTGTTATAGGAGCATTTATTTTATCGCTTGCCACAGTAGAAGTTATAAGAAAAATTCCAGGGATTAGATGGCTATTTGGTGTAAAAATCAATTAAAGTTATTTTGTTAAAGTAACATGATAAATTTAATAATTAACTTATTCGATAAGTGATTTAAAAAAATAATAATGGGAAACATAATTCTTGAAATAAATTTATTAGAAGGAAGGAATTATGATGAACATTACCTTTAAGGGAAGCAAAATAAACATCGAGGGAAAGGAATTAAAGGTTGGAGATAAAGCACCTGATTTTAATCTTACAAATAACTCTTTAGAAAATGTATCTTTAAGTGATACAAAAGGAAAGAGAATTTTTGTTGTTGTTCCATCGGTTGATACACCAGTATGTGATAGAGAAGTAAGAAGGTTTAATGAAGAAGCTTCAAAATTAGAAGGTGTAAATATTTATGTTGTCTCTATGGATCTCCCATTTGCACAAGGAAGATGGTGTGGGGCAGCAGGAGTAGATAAGGTAACTACATTATCAGATTATAAAAACAGAGATTTTGGACAGAATTATGGAGTATATATAAAAGAATTAGGTTTACTTGCACGCGCAATATTTGTAATAGATGACAATAATACTATAAAATATGTTGAATATTGCAGTGAAGTAACTAATGATCCAGATTATGAAAAGGCACTGGCAGCAGTAAAAGGTTTGTAAAAATATTTTAAGAGAAGCTGATATAGATTCTATAATAGCTTCTTTTTTATATAAATAACTCATTAAGTGAAAAGGTTATTTGACTTTAGGACATGCAACTGATACAATATATTCCATGTATTCCATTTAATAAAAATAAATCTTAAGATGTATATTGGGAATACAATATATCTTAGAAACAGGAGGAAAGATGATAAAAACGATTTATAGGAAGATAAAAAGTAATCCTTTAATGTATTCTTTTATTTCAGCTATAATTTTAGGATTAGTATTAATGATTCCTTATCAGGTGATATCAAATATAAATTATATTAGAGCATATAAATTTAATGATTATCTGATTGCTTTAGTAATAGATATTTTAATAGGAGTATTTGTTATCTATCCAATTATTTTAACAATTATAAATTTTGTAATGCTTTTTATAAAGAAGCAAAGCGATGCTGGAAAAAAGGTAGCTAAGAGATTTGAATATATAACAGTTGTCTTAGGGTCTATTTACAGTATGTTAGTTACGGCATTTTTGGAAATACAATGGAATGCAGATTGGATAAAGCAGTTGGTAAATAGTCAGCTACATGCACCAATATATACTAAAAATCTTTTGACGATTATTGTATTGTCAGCAATTGGTATAGGAGGGTATTTACTATTATCATTTGTTCCGTTAAATATGATGCCACCACTTGTCATAGTAAGCTCAATATCAGCTATGTATCTTGGGATAATTCAATGTGCAATTTGGAGCATTCAAGTTAGTTCAAATGCAATAGTATTAGCTATATTTCCAGTAAATTGTATTTTAATAGCATTGAAGACTATTAGATATAAAATAGAAGAATGGAATGCTTTAAAAAAGACTTCTGAAAAAATATATAAACATAGCATTTTGAATTTTTGTAATAAGATGCTCAATGATGCTAAGAAGTGGCCTTTAATAGCTTTTATTTTAATGATACCACTTTTAGGAGTTATTATTATGGTTTTAGCGTTATTTGGACAGCAGCCTGATGCTTGTATCAAAGCATGGACAGAAACCAGTGATTGGACTTTATCAAGACAAATATCTCCACAGAATATTTTTTATGATGAACATTATCTTTGTACTGTAGCAGCAGGTGGACATCGTAAGGTGGTAAAGCCAATTAGAATGGGAGAAAGACATGGACATGCAGTAGTGGTAAATAGACAATTGTGTATAGCCAATGCATTTGAACAGATTATAGAAGAAAAGACCCCAAAATTTCATCGAGCAGTTCGTGGCTTTTATGATAGCTATGGTTTTCCAATTGCAAAATTAATTCATTCTCCATATATTGCTGATTTTGTTTATTTTATTATGAAGCCTTTAGAGTGGATTTTTATAGTAGTTCTATATTTTACTGATGTTAATCCTGAAAATCGTATAGCAGTGCAATATTTTCCTCTTTCTGCAGAAATGAAAGAGAAATTAATACAAAGCTTATAGTATTGTTTGTAAATATTCCTATTTGACATAACAGTATTAGATATATAAAATAATTATAAATTACAAACAAAGGATTGAGAAAAATGGAAAGAGTAGAAATAGAGAGAATAATTGCACATATTACAGAAGTTTTCGGTAGAACAGAAAGAACAAACTTTATGATTAAAATTGAAGAAGCATCTGAAAATGATCTTGCTGAAATAAAGGAAGAATGTACAAAAATATTTAATAGCGAAGCTGTGGTAGAAATACTTGAAAACTTTGATAAGATTGATGAAACATTGAGCCGATTTTTAATAATAAATAAGAAAACTAATAAGACGTGGGATTATTAAGATAAACATTTTGATGGACTAATTTGTAAAAAAAGATTGTCAGATTAAATAACATTTAGAAAAACACGAACGATATTGAGGAAAAAAGAAAAAATGTTAATAAATATATTGACAGTCACAAAATTAAGTTGTAAAGTATATATTGTAAGATAAATAATAAATTAATAATTTTGAAGACAATGGCGTTTTCATTTATTTAGACATTCATAGATTAGACTGTCTAAATATCTGAAGGCGCCTTTTTATATTTTAGGAGGGAAAATTTATGAGTAAGCTAAATGAAATTTTTGGGTCAAATGTATTTAATGATAATGTAATGAAGGAACGTCTACCAAAGGCAACTTATAAAGCGTTAAAGAAAACTATTCAAGAAGGTACTGAATTAAAGCTGGAAGTTGCAGATGTAGTGGCATCAGCAATGAAGGATTGGGCTATAGAAAAAGGAGCTACACATTATACTCACTGGTTCCAACCAATGACGGGTATTACAGCTGAAAAACATGATGCATTTATTAATCCAACAGGAGATGGCAATGTAATACTAGAGTTTTCAGGAAAAGAACTTATTAAAGGTGAACCAGATGCATCTTCATTCCCTTCAGGAGGATTAAGAGCAACTTTTGAAGCTAGAGGATATACAGCATGGGATTGTACTTCACCTGCCTTTGTTAAAGAT
>CAKVNP010000183.1 GCA_934777095.1 uncultured Clostridium sp.
CCTATAACTAGCCCTAAATAGCATTAATATAAGTTAATAAATAAAAAAGAGTTTTAACTAACCACCAACCTTATCTATGTGGTCAAGTTAAAACCCTCATTTATTCTTATAAAATTCTGCTAATAATAATCTTTTGAAGCTCCTATCTATTATCTCCCTCAGGATTGTTCTTTTATTTTTATTCTGTTGAAACTCCCCAAGGAGTTTCCTCCTTATATCTACCAAAAAATTATAGAGTAGCGGAAAAAACATTGAATTGAATTCTAGAATCTTATCGTTTGAGTAAGATATATAGCGTTAAAAAAGTTTTACTGTCCGAGCGAATGCGAGTTTAAAACTTTTAGCTATGTATCTTAATCAGGCGATAAAGATTCTTAATGAGATTCATAGTTTTTGTAGCTACTCTATAATTTTACTTTTTAAATTTAATGATTGATTTAAATAAGTCGCCATCTATTTCTATAGTTAAACTTCCTCCGTGAAGCTCAACTATACTTTTAGCTATAGCAAGGCCTAATCCTGATCCTTCAGTTGTTCTAGCCTGATCTCCTCTTTTAAATCTATTAGTTATTTCATCTGCATCAAAATTCAATTCATAAGAAGATATATTTTTCATTGTAATAATAACTTCTTCATCATTATCAATTACGTCAACATATACTCTAGTATTACTTAATGCATATTTAGATATATTAGAAATTAAATTTTCAAAAACCCTAAATAATCTTCGTCCATCACCCTGGATATAAATTTTCTCATTAGGAATGTTGGCTTTTAAATCCAATCCGCTTTCTAATAGCTTTTCATTAAATTCTCCTAATATCTGCTGTAATAGCTGTACTATTTCGATTTTCTCAATATTTAGCTTCATTTCACCACTTGCTGCCTTAGATGCCTCAAATAAATCTTCAATTAATACCTTAAGCCTTTGTGATTTATTATCTAACACTGCAATATAATCCCTTGCACTTTCAGGTTTTATATCCTCCATCTTTAGCAGATTTATATAATTAATTATCGAAGTTAAAGGAGTTTTCAAGTCATGTGATACATTTGTTATTAACTCGCTTTTCATTTTTTCACTTTTCATTTCATTAGATAATGATTTCTTTAGTCCATCTTTTATGTTGTTGATATTATGAGCCAGTTCACAAAGCTGCCCTTTTCCCTTTTCTGCTATTTTATAGTTCAGCTTTCCTTCAGCAGCATCTCTCGCCCCAACCATAATCCTATCTAAATAAATCATCTTTTTAATTGCAGTTCCTGCTAATGCAATAGTCATGATTATTCCAATTATAAAACATGGAACAAATAAAGTACCATAACTCACCATTGCAATAACCAGAAGTACTATTGCAGCAACAATATAAAGAATCGCAGCTCTTAAGATTTTCTTCATAACTGATCCTCTTCCCATTGTCTCATTTATTACTTCTATCAATTCTTTCGTTATATTATTTTCAAATAAAGTATCTTCATTATAATTTTCAAACATTGCTTTACTTATTACATAAAATATGAATATTAAAAGCATGGTATATAGTATATTATTTATGGTCATATTACTATACACATCATAATATCCACTGTAGTAATCATAATTATATGCTCTATAAGCAAATGTTCTATAAATAATCCAAGTAAGAATTAATGCACCAATTTTATATTCAATTGGATATTTCTTTATTTTATTTATTAACTTACCTACACCACATAAAACTTGGTTTTGTCTTTTTCTTAAATGATTTAGCCCTAAAGCTCCTACAACTGAAACAGCCAGCACAACTAAATCTAGCACCAAAGCATTTTTTCCTGAATTAATCTTTGCAAATGCAGTATATATTTTATCTCCCTTTTGAATAGCATTTGGAATCCAGATATATAAATCTATATTATAATTAGTAGTGTAATAATACTGTGGAGACTGCTCCTGTATATAAGATGAAACATAATTTCCACTAGTGTAATATCCACTGTCCAATCTTTGAATACGATTTGTTATTTCCTCATCATTCGTCTCTTTTCCTTTTATAAAAACATGTTCCTCAACACCATTAGCAGAAGTTACAATTCTCTTAGAAAAATATCTAGATGATTTAATCAATTTTTCTGAATCAATTTCACCTTTACCTATCCAAATTTTATTTATATTATCATAAGCTGCAAATTTAATATTATTATATGAATTTATTTGAAGCTTTAAATTCTCATAAGCTGTTTTCTTAGCTTCTATTATATTTTGTAAAATTGTTTCATCACTATATGAGTACTTTTCTTCTATCTTTTTACGAAGCTTCTGTAACTCCTCCTGCAATTTATCCGAATCAACTTCATCATAGTCTTCGTAACTATAATATTTATCTTCTACATTTTCTCTTTCACTTTCGTATTCTTCCTCAATTTTTTGGTTTACAGTATTTTTGTAATTTTCTATTTCGTATTGTGTTATATTATTTATATTCTCTACATAATCATCATTCTTATAGTAAATTGCATAATCTAATGTCATCCCTATGAAATCATCAATTTCGCTGGAAACTAATGAATTACTATAAATGTTGCTATTAAATTGCTGCTTATAAATTTTACTAATCCCTACTGTAGATAATATCCCAGTAGAAATAAAGCCTAATAATAGTATAAAAATTATATAATTAAATATTGTCTTATTGGTATTTTTCGATTTTATATCCAATTCCCCACACCACCTTTAAGTATTTAGGTTCCTTAGGATTTATTTCAATCTTTTCTCTTATTCTTCTAATATGAACTGCTACTGTATTTTCTGCATTATAGCTTGGTTCTTTCCATACATTTTCATATATTTCGTCAATTGAAAATACTTTCCCTTGGTTTCTTAATAGTAATTCTAGTATTCCAAATTCGGTTGCCGTAACTTTAATGTTTTCGTCATCCACTGCGACAGTTTTTGTTTCAAGATTAATTGATAATCCGCCGCATTTTATTACTTTTTCCTCTTCCCCTGAAATCTTTTTATAATTGCCTAAATTCATATATCTTCTAAGCTGAGACTTTACTCTGGCAATTAGTTCTAAAGGATTAAATGGTTTTGTTATGTAATCATCAGCCCCCATATTTAACCCCAATATCTTATCAGTATCTTCTGATTTAGCTGAAATTAAGATAATTGGTATATTCTTTTCTTCCCTTATCTTCATGGTTGTTCTTAATCCGTCCATTTTAGGCATCATTATATCCATTAATATTAGATGAACTTCGTTTTCCATTAATGCTTCTAAGGCATTTATTCCATCATATGCCTTTATTACATTTATTCCTTCATTTCTCAAATAAATCTCTATTGCATCAACAATTTCCTTGTCGTCATCTACTACTAAAACATTTTTTTTATCCATAATTAATCATCTCCCTCCCTCTAATTATATCCTATAATAAATATAAAATATATTTATTACAAATACATAAGTAAAAATCTTAAAATAATCTTAAGTATTCCAATCAAAGATAAAAAGGAACCTATAATTAGGTTCCTTTTTATCTTTGATTTAATAGTCTAGCCAATTTCCATTTTGATATATTTTTGTCTCTCCAAGATAAACAACTGCATTTTCTTGTTTTTCAACTTTTCTATATGAATAGCTTTGAGTAACTACTTTATCTCCCTTATAAC
The DNA here is from genome assembly GCA_934777095.1 of uncultured Clostridium sp. Lineage (GTDB taxonomy): Bacteria > Bacillota > Clostridia > Clostridiales > Clostridiaceae > Clostridium. Next base: position 3,653 of record CAKVNP010000183.1, read on the forward strand.
CTTTTAAAGTTAAAGTAGTAGTAGAGCCAATTGCCTTATCAGCTCCTAAATTTACAGTAGTTCCATTTGTATATTGAGTTTCTGCTCCCCCATCAATCGAATATGTGGCAGTTTATGTATCTGATGCACTTAAAACAACATCAATAGAATTAACAAATTCACAGTTTTCTTTATTACTTGCTACTTGTGGGTTATCCTCTGAATTATATAAAACAGCAACTGAATATCCATTTACATATCCTGAAATCTTTCCGTTAGAAACTGTAAATACATTACCTGATACAGTATCCTTATATTCGCCGTCTTCCATTAAAGTATCTGAATATATATTCTTGCCGCCATCCATATTTACAATTACCATTCCTTTAGTACCACGTTCAACAATTACGGTTGAAGTACCATCATACCTAAAATATTCTCCTTGTCCTACCATCTCATTATGGAACTTATTAACTTCAGTAACTACTGAATCTTCCCATAATGTACTTCCTACAACACCCATGCTTCCTGAATTTTGAGTTGAGCCTGCAGGTCTTGCAAAGAATAAAGCTGAAGAATCAGCACGAGCTGCAATTATTGACCAGCCCATTTTTATTTGATAATCAGACATATAAGTAGATGCCTTTTCATCATTAGCATAATTATCGTGTGATTCAACCCAGGTAACTAACTTGTCCGCATTCACACCTGAAGGTACTGAATAATTACATGTATTGTATAAATTAATTGAACTATTATAACCTACAGCACTTCTTATTGTTGCTCCGTAATTAGAAGCAGTTACATCCATATATTGAGTGTATCCTGTAAAATTATCAGCTCCACAAGTAATACAATCATTTAAAAAATCGACCACTTTATTTTGCAGATCCCAATTTGATGTATTTAGATCTGGCAGTCCAATCCCCCAATGTGTTACCTGCCATCTATCATCATATGATTCGATTCCTCTGTGTTCATGCCAGAAACTCTCATTATTTCTTATATCAGAATCTACAGTGCTATCAGCATAATATTGTGCACTTCCACTATTAGCAGTATGATTAGCTACCACATCAACAATAATTTTTATTCCGTAATCTTCTGCAGCTTCACACATGCCCTTGAATTGATCTCTTGTTCCAAGCTGAGCATTACCTATTTTATAGTTAGTAGGCTGATATAATACCCACCAATTAGCTGTAGCCATAGAATTTTCCTTTGTTCCTTGTATTGGTGAGGTCTGTACCGCCGTATAACCTGCTTCCGCAATTTCAGGAAGCTTTTGTTTTATTGTATCAAAAGACCAATTCCATGCTTGTAATATAACACCATCATCAATGTCCGCTGGTAGGTTATAATCATTTGTTGCAGCTTGAGCTTCAACATTAACATTAGTAATTGGAGTAGCAGCCATTCCTGCCAAAACAGCAAAAGATATTAAAAAACTTACCCTTTATTATTTATTTCTTGCTCAACTAGTCAATGTCTCCTTAATAATATGGTATACCCTTATAAAATCGTTTTAAACAATAAGCGTATACTATTATTCATCAAAAAAAGAGCAATTATGCAAACCATAACTGCTCTAAAAATATTTATTTATAATGTTAATAACATTCCTGCTATAGTAGCACTTAATAAGTTTGCTAAAGTACCACCAAGTACTGCCTTCCAACCTAATCTTGCTATATCAGATTTTCTTTCTGGAGCCATTCCACCTATTCCACC
>CAKVNP010000184.1 GCA_934777095.1 uncultured Clostridium sp.
TTATAATAGTAGTGCTAAAACATTAACTCAAGGAAGTGATGTATTAAATATATATTATATTCCTACTGGACTAGATATTGTTACAGGAGATGTGGTTAATGTTAAAGGAACAATGGGAAGCTATAACGGAACAGTTCAAATTTACGGTTCTTCCTGTACTTTTACAAAAGTTGAAAATGCAGATTTAGAAGCACCTCAAATTAAACATGAATCAGTAGTTAAAGCTCCTATTGAAGCAGATTTAAAAATAACTGCAGAAATAACAGATAATGTTTCTGTGAAAAAAGCATCACTATTTTATAGAACAGCTGGTTCAACAGTTGATTACCAAGAAACTGCAATGGATAATGCAGATGGGAATAATTATGAAGCTATAATAAATAAAGATGAATTAACTTTGGATGGTATTGAATATTATATTACAGCTACTGATGGGTCAAATAAAACTACAAGTGATATCTTTAGGGTTAATATTGTTGATGAAGATATGGCTGGACCAGAAATATTTGATTTAGTACCTGAAAAAGGTACAAGCATAGGAGATGAAGGAAAGCCAGAAATAAGAGCTTCATTTAAAGATAAGACAGCAGTTAATGTTGGATCAGTTAAGATTTATGTTGATTCAGAAGATGTTACAAGTAAGGCAGCTATAAATGAAAATGGAGTAAAATACATCCCAGCTAAAGAGTTAAAGGATGGAAACCACACTGTTAAAATAGAAGTGGCAGATACTTTAGGTAATGTATCAAAAATAGAGTGGAATTTTAGAAAAGGAAATCTAAACCACTATTTTGGGCAACTACATTCACACACTAATATATCTGATGGTGCAGGTTCATTAAATGATGCTTATGAATGGGCTAAAAAGAATGGGGCTGACTATATAGGGGTAACAGATCACTCTAACTGGTTTGATAATGATACATCAGCAAATATTAATGATGGTTCTGCTAGTACTAAATGGGTAGATGCGCACAATGTAGCAGATAAATATAATGAAGAAAATGTATTTACTGCAATATATGGATATGAAATGACCTGGTCAGGTTCAACTGGCGGATGGGGACACATTAATACATTTAATACTGATGGTTTTGAAACAAGAACTAATTCAGCTATGGATTTAGCAAACTATTATGGAACTATTTCAGGAGTATCAGAATCTTTATCACAATTAAATCATCCAGGGAAGACATTTGGTGATTTTGCTGACTTTGGATATTACAGCGAAGCTGTAGATGATGTTGTATTCTTAGTAGAAGTAGGTAATGGTGAAGGAGAAATTGGCGGTTCAGGATATTTCCCAAGCTATGAGTATTATACTAGAGCGTTAGATAAGGGATGGCATGTAGCTCCAAGTAATAACCAAGATAATCATAAAGGTAAATGGTATACTTCAAATACTGCTAGAACTGTAATTTTAGCAGAAGAAAATACTAGAGAAGGTTTATATAATGCCATCAGGAATTTAAGAGTATATGCTTCAGAAGATGCAAATATGACTGTGGAATATACAGTTAATGATAATGTAATGGGAAGCATTTTAGAAGAAACAAATGAGAATTTAAAATTCAATGTTTCAGCTGCTGACCAAGATAAAAATGATAAAATAGCAAGAATATCAATTATTGCAAATGGTGGTACAGAAGTAATAAGCAAGGAATTTAATTCAGAAGAAGCTAGCTGGCAGTTTGAATTAAGTCCAGAATATTCATATTACTATGTGAAAGTAGTACAAGCAGATGGACAGATCGCTGTTACTGCGCCAGTATGGGTTGGTGAATCAGTGAATGTTGGACTTCAAGAAGCAAAAGTAGATAATGAATTAACTTTACCTAATGAAGATGTGGAAATATCTTTAGGAGTTTATAACAATAGCAGTGAAGTATTAAAAGATGTAAAAATAGAATATTACTTAAATGAAATCAAGGAAAATGCTAAATTTGGTGAGCAGATAATAGATACTGTAGCAGTAAGTGAAACTAAAGAAGCTGTTTACAGCTGGAAAGCTGAAAAGGCTGGTGAATATACTATTTATGCTAAAGTTACCATGTCTACAAATGGTGTGGATAAATCATTTACTACAAGTGTAAAAGTATCAGTAGCAAATCCAATGGAGACATATAAAGCGGTTATAGATGGAGCTCATTATAATCAATATGTTTCAGGAAATTATTCAGGAAACTATACTGCATTAAAGGAAAAATTAATTGATAGAAATGCAGTAACTGTAATTAATAAGGAAGAAATTACTTCTAAAACTTTAGAAGGTGTAGACTTATTAGTTTTAACAAATCCTCAAAGCAGAGATAAAGCAAGTTCAAATCTTTATGCAAGTAAGTATAAAGAAAGTGAAATCGAAGCAATAAAAGAGTATGCTGCAAATGGCGGACATATAATATTAACAACTATTGCTGACTATGGCGATGGAACAGGAGAGTATAGTAATAATGCTCAAATGAATCCAATATTAGAAGCTATAGGAACTGAACTTAGAATAAATGATGACCAGGTAATTGATGATACAACAAATGGTGGTCAAGCGTATAGACTATATTTCAATAAGTATTCTTCTGAAAACTATGGTTTAACAGATGGGATTGAGAATGGAGTTGATTTATTCAGTTTCTATAGTGGAGCATCAGTGATTTTAGCTCAGGGAGCTGCTGGCGATAAAGTAGATTTTATAGTTAAAGGACATGAAACTACTACAACGTCAGATGCTGATAATCAAGGCGATAATATTGAAGTAGCTAAAGGGGATGTTTCAGTATTAGGTGCAGAAGAGTTAGCGAATGGTTCAAAAGTTGTTGTAGGAGGAAATACTTTCTTCTCAGATTTTGAAACAAGCGGTTCAAGTGCAGATACTTATTCAAATGGTAAAATAGTAGATAATATATTAGAATGGATGCTACCTGAAAAAGAAGCTGAAAAAGCTAATATAGCAGATTTAAGAGTAGATGCTGATAAGGACAATGTACCAGATTTATTAGGACAAAAATTTGTAGTAGAAGGATATGTAACTTCACAGTCAGAAGCTGTAGCGCCTAAAAATGCTTTCTTTGAAGTTGTGTATATTGAAGATGCAACTGGTGGAATATGTGTATTTGGTATTTCTAATACAGAATTAAAGGTAGGACAAAAAGTTAGAGTTACTGGTAGAGTAGATGCATACCAAGGAGAATTCGAAATCCAGATTTCTGACGAAACTAACGACTTAGAAATAATTGATGAGAATATCTCAGAAGTAACACCAACATTATTATCAACTTATGAAAGTATGGAACCTATTAACGGTGGAAAACTTGTTAAAGTACAAGGTAAAGTAGTTGGTATGGATGAAGCTAATATATATGTTGATGATGGTACAGGTATATCAAGAGCATATGTTGAAGGATATATCTGGGATGGTATAGATGAAAGCACAAAAGGAAGATGGAATCCAGAAATTCAAATAGGTGAGACAGTTTCTGTAATAGGATTAGCATCTATGGATCCAGAAGGTGCAAGATTAAGAGTTAGAAACACAGGAGAAATTTCTTTAGTGAATCTTTCAAATGAATCAGGTGATGGAGATGATTCAAATAATGGTGATGATTCAGAAACAGGGGATAAACCAGGTAATCCAGGAGGTTCAACTGATGAAGATGGAAATGGTGGAAACTCAGGTGATATAACAGATGACACAATTGATCCAGATACATCAACTGATGATAAAGATGAAGAGGCTGATGATATTCCAGGAAATCAAAATGGAGGACAAGATAATAATGAAATAGGTTCTTCAAATGATGAAATATCAGTAAATGAAAATACAGATAAGGATAATTCAGCTAATAAAGAAGAAACAGGATTAATGCCAGTAACAGGTGGAACAAATTCTATGATATATGTTGTAATAGCTTTAGCTATTATTGCAGGGGGAGCATTAATCCTATATAAAAATAAAAAGAAAAAATAATTAATAAAAGGAAATGAGGTATCTTAGTAATCTAAGATACCTTATTACTGTAAGGAGAAAAATGAAGATAAAAGATTATAGAAAAGATATTATAACAATTATTGTTACAGTTATTTTAAGTTTAGTTATTATTTTTTTCTCGAAGCTTATCTATAATAGCGGCTTTCTATCAGATAACTTATATCAGGGAGCTGAATATTATAGGGCGGAAGTTTGTGAAGTATTAGAGAATAAATTAAATGATGATAAGTACATAGAGGGAATGGAGCTTGGTCAGCAAGAAATAAAGGTACAGATACTTGATGGGCCATATAAAGGAAATGAATACACCATAACTAATAATTTAAGCAGGCTGTATAACGTAAAGGCTGAAGAGGGAACCAAAATTATAATTGCCATGTATTTTGTTAATAATGAACTAAATAATATAGCAGTATCCAGCTATGAAAGAAGTAATGTATTAGCTGTAATGATAATACTATTTTTAGTTATTGTAGCTGTCATTGGAGGAATAAAAGGTGTTAAATCAATTATTTCGCTTCTATTTACTATAGTATGTATTATATTTTTAATGCTTCCTTTAATGTTTAGAGGGATAAATCCTATAATTGCTGCTGTTATAGTAGTAGTGATTTCAATAACAGTAACATTGATTTTAGTTTCAGGAATGAATAAAAAAAGTTTATCTGCTATAATAGGAACAGTACTGGGAGTATTTATTTCGGGAATGTTAGCATATATTTTTGGAAACTGCGCACATCTTTCAGGGTTTACTATGAGTGATGCAGAAAGTGTAATGTATATTGCAGAAAGTACAGAGTTGAAGATTAAGGGAATAATGTTTGCGGGAATATTGATTGCATCATTAGGTGCTGTAATGGATGTAGCTATGTCTATATCTTCCTCAATATTTGAAATAAATTCAATAAATGAAAGGATGACGGTATTGAATTTATTTAAAAGTGGAATGAATATTGGGAGAGATATTATTGGGACTATGACCAATACCCTTATTTTAGCCTTTGCAGGAGGTTCGCTTAATACCTTAATACTGATTTTTGCAGCAAGTATGAATAGCAATAGGCTGTTTAATCTTGAAATTCTAGGCACAGAAATAATCCAGGGATTAGCTGGCAGCATGGGAATAGTTCTTACGGTTCCAATAACAGCTATAGTATCAGCATATCTTTGCGGCTATAGCAGAAAAAAATGAGGTGTTGATAATTAATAGTGAAAATCTCTATGCAGTTAGTTCTACAGAAATGGAAAAAGAGCTTTGCAGAATGGAAATGAAATACCTTCTTGAAGATGAAGCAGGTACAGGATATATTTTTACTACGAAAGATATAGATC
>CAKVNP010000185.1 GCA_934777095.1 uncultured Clostridium sp.
TGATATCTTCCAAAGTTCTAATCTATTTACTTTTAAGGTTGAAAGATTTGTCTTATATTCTATAGGTGATTCAATTCTTTTAGCATCTTTATTAAAATAATTCATATTTGCTAATGCTAAATACATATCATCAGCAGCTCCTAAACTCTTTGTACTAAAGCCATGCATTTTCAGGTTGTCTGTTAATACTCTATTAAGTCTTTTAATATATCCAATATCTTGGATTTGTAAGTTTAGGGTTTTGCGAGTATCAGAAACACTTACGTTGGAAGCTAGTTCAACTTTAAAATATTTATAAGGTTTAATAATTTTATCTATTACCAAGTTTAGTTTATCTATATTTGGATTCTCCAAAATCTGTAACGGTATATAAGGAATAGGAGAATTTCTATTTGCTCTAAATTTTTTAGATAAGTTTTTTTGAACAGGACTTAAATTTTTGTATGATTCATCATCAAACAAAGCAACTAAATAATATTTCATATTATAACCTCGCAACTATTTTATGGTTAGAAATTAATTAAAAATTTTATACCATAATTATTATACAAACATTGTAATAAATTATATCACATTACCAATAATATTGCCAAATTATATATTTTTTATAAATCCTACTCTAGACTATGAAATTAAACAATATATTGGAAGAAAAAAAACTATTAACTCATATAGACTTTATGATATAATGGTTAGAGTTGATTTTATCTAGAATAAAGAATAAAATTACACTTAATAACTAAATGGATAATTTTTACGTTATAGGATAAATTAATATATATATATTTGTAAGTAAGGGTGAATAGGATGGAAACATTAATCATTAACGGAGGCAAAGCCTTAAAAGGTTCAGTTGAAATTAACGGAGCTAAAAATGCAGCAGTTGCTATTTTACCTTCAGCTGTTTTAGCTAGTAAAGGAAAATGTGTAATAGATAATATACCAGATATAGAAGATGTACATTGTTTAGAAAGAATTCTTGCAGGATTAGGATGTGCAGTTAATAAAGTAAACAACAATACTTTAGAAATAGATGCAACAGACATTAATACTGTAAACGCTTGTTCAGAAGATGTTAGAAGAATGAGAGCATCATACTATTTTATAGGAGCTTTATTAGCTAGATATAAAAAGGCTAAAGTAGAACTTCCAGGAGGATGCCCAATAGGGGTTAGACCAATAGACCAACATATCAAGGGATTTGAAGCTTTAGGTGCAAAAGTTACTATAGAACATGGTGCAGTTTCAGTTGAAGCAGAAGAATTAAAAGCTGCGAACATATTCTTTGATGTTATATCTGTAGGAGCTACTATTAATGTAATGATAGCTGCAACTATGGCAGAAGGTACTACAATTTTAGAAAATGTTGCAAAAGAACCTCACGTAGTTGATGTAGCTAACTTCTTAAACTCTATGGGAGCTGACATTAAAGGTGCAGGTACAGATGTAATTAGAATAAAAGGTGTTAATGAATTAGTTGGCTGTAATTATAGTGTTATACCAGACCAAATCGAAGCTGGTACATTTATGATAGCTGCAGCAGCTACTAAAGGTGATGTTACAATAACAAATGTAATACCAAAGCACTTAGAGTCAATTTCAGCTAAGCTTATTGAAATGGGAGCAATAGTTGAAGAAGGTGATGACAGCATTAGAGTAACTGTTGATAAAGAGCTTAAGGGAGTTAATGTTAAGACTGCTCCATATCCAGGGTTCCCAACAGATGTTCAACAGCCAATGTCAGCATTATTAAGCATAACCAAAGGAAGAAGTTTAATAACTGAAAGCATTTGGGAAAACAGACATAAGCATACTGATGAGTTAAAGAAGATGGGTGCTGTAATTAAAGTTGAAGGAAGAACAGCTATTATTGATGGAGTTCCTCAATTAGAAGGAGCTAGAGTGAAAGCTACTGATTTAAGAGCTGGAGCTGCAATGGTTATTGCAGGGCTAGTAGCTAAAGGTGAAACTGAAATAGTTGATATTGAACATATTGATAGAGGATATCCTCATATTGAAAATAAGTTTAGAAGCTTAGGAGCTAGTATTAGAAGAGAAGAAAGATAATTCTGGGGGAATAGTAAATGAAGTTTTGCTCATTATATAGCGGCAGCAGCGGGAATTGTATTTTTGTAGCATCTGATAATGCAAAAGTATTAATTGATGCTGGATTGCCTGGTAAAAAGATAGATGAAGCATTAAAACATATTGGTGAGGAACCTGGTAGTATCGATGGAATTTTTATAACCCATGAACATAGTGACCACATAAAAGGTGTGGGAGTTTTATCTAGAAAATACGATATTCCCATCTATGCTAATGAAAATACTTGGATTGCAATGGAAAGTAATATCGGAAAGATAAAGGAACATAATAAAGTAATAATTGATAGAAGATCAAATACAGTAATAAAGGATTTAGATATTAAATCCTTTATTATTCCTCATGATGCGGTGGCTCCTGTAGGCTATACATTATCTTCAAATGGAAAGAATGTAAGTGTAGTAACTGACTTTGGAGTATTTACAGAGGAAATAAGAGATAATATAAAGGATTCAGAAGTAATATTAATTGAAAGTAATCATGATGTTAATATGTTAAAAATGGGTCCATATCCATATGCTTTAAAGCTTAGAGTATTAGGTGAACATGGTCATTTATCAAATGAAGATTGTGGTAAGGCTATAGTTGATGTATTAAGGTTTGGCTTAAAGAAAACTATAGTCTTAGGACATTTAAGCAATACTAATAATCATCCTGATGTTGCATACCAGACAGTACTTGACGTACTATCTTCAAATGGTATAAATCCAGGGCAGGATGTTTTTTTAAGTTTGGCTAACAGACATAATCCAAGTGAGCTAATCACACTGTAGTATTTTTTTGTATTTTATGTAAAAAAAGTTTGAAATATATATGTAGGATTTAGTATAATTTTATTAAATAACATATAAATAAAGAGGAGAAATTGATATGAGTTTATATACACAATGGACAGACATGGTTGTAGAATTTGTTAAAACTAAAGGAGAAGCTGCTTTCTGGAATGAATACACTAAGATAGAAACAGCAATCTACAAAGATTTATTAGCTAATCACAAAGAAACTTTAAAAACTACAATAGCTGATTTCGCTAAGAAATATGATACAACTAATGAATTTATTATGGGATTTGTTGATGGAATCAATGACAGCTTAAATAATCAATATGATTTAGAAAGCTTATCAGTAGATAGCGAAATAGTTTTAGACATTAACTTAGAAAAATTATTCTTCAATATGTTAGAAGCTAAGGCTGAATACCTTTATAGATTACCACAATGGGACGGAATATTCTCAATAGAAAAGAGAAAAGAAATCCAAAAAGCATACAGAGAAACAACTATGGTTAGAAATGAAAACAAAGTTGGTAGAAACGATGCTTGTCCATGTGGAAGTGGAAAGAAATATAAAAAGTGTTGTGGAAAATAAGTAATTATACAAAAGAAGTTTTGAGTATCTCAAAGCTTCTTTTTTCCTTTTAGGAAAATATTTGAAGTGGTGAGTTAAAATGGATAAGATTAATAATTTGATTAGAACTTTACAAAAGAATAATATAAATGGCTATTTAGTAGAAAATAGAGAGGAACTGATCTCACAAATAGAATCTATTGTTGAAGAAAAAAGCGTAGTATCTGTAGGTGGTTCAATGACCTTATTTGACCTAGGAATAATAGATTATTTAAGAGGGGGCCGTTATGAATTCTTAGATAGATATAAACAAGGATTATCTCCAGCAGATATAGAGGATATTTATAGAAGAAGCTTTTTTGCAGATGCTTACTTTACAAGTACAAATGCAATTACGGAAGAGGGAGAGCTGTATAATGTAGATGGTACAGGAAATAGGGTTGCAGCAATGTTATATGGCCCTAAAAAAGTAATTGTTATCGTTGGTACAAATAAGATAGTGCAGAATATGGATGAAGCAATAAAGAGAGTTAGAGAAATAGCTGCACCTTTAAATACAAAAAGATTAAATAGAAAGACTCCTTGTGTCAAAGTAGGACATTGTATGGACTGCAATAGCCCAGAAAGAATCTGTAATGAATATACAGTTATTAAGAGACAGAGAGATAAAAATAGAATGCATGTAATATTTATTAATGAAAATACAGGATATTAATTGCTAATTATAGTGTCAACTGAATGCTAATATAAATAAATTATATTAATAGAAATTTCAGTTGGAGGGCAACATGTTTAATGTATTTCCATATGTTTTTCAAACAACCTTTCAGACTACCTTCAATACTATAATTAATACAAGGGATATGATTGATAACATTGTAGATAGTGTGTTCAATAATGAAGCATTTAATAATATGCTTGGTAATATAGAGGAAAGAGTATCTTTAAATTTAAATTGTAGTGAAAATGATAGGGAGTATTTGATTACAGGAAGGCTACCAGGAATAAGCAAAAGAGATATAGATATTGATTATACTAATAATTATTTGACGATTACAGTTAAAAGAAATCAATTTTTTTCTAATGGCAGCAATATTTCTGTAGCCATCATTCAAGGAGGACAGGACTTTGTACAGGATTATTATGTAGGAAATGTAGATCCATATTCCATTAAGGCTGTATTTAAAAATGAGGTTTTGGATGTCCATGTGCCTAAGAAAAACAAGATTGAAGATCATGCAACAATAATAGATGTAAAATACGAAGTACAGTAGGAATTAAACTTTAGGAGGAGAAAATAATGAACATAACTATAATATCAGTTGGAAAGCTAAAAGAAAAATATTTAAAACAGGCGATTGATGAATATGCTAAAAGATTAAGCAGATACTGCAAATTGGATATAATAGAGCTGCCTGATGAAAAGACTCCTGATAATGCATCGGAAAAGGAAGAGCTTCAGATTAAGGATAAGGAAGGAGATTTAATCCTTTCAAAGATTAAAGACAATATGTTTGTTGTATGCATGGATTTAAATGCAAAACAGATGACATCTGAAGAATTCTCTAAATTCATCGATAATCAAGGAGTTATGGGCAACTCTAATATTGCCTTTATTATTGGTGGAAGTTTAGGACTTTCACAAAAAGTACTTAAAAGAGCAAATCATAAAATATGTTTTTCTAAAATGACATTCCCTCATCAATTATTTAGGGTAATGCTTTTAGAACAAATTTATAGAGCATTTAGAATAATGAAGAATGAACCGTATCACAAGTAAGTGCGAACTTTACCAAAATTGGATATATAAATGAAAGGTAGGTCTGCTTTAATTCT
>CAKVNP010000186.1 GCA_934777095.1 uncultured Clostridium sp.
GTACTGTTTAAATAGTTCACTGTTAATACTGAAAGTGCTTCTGCTGTTTTTGCTATGATGGATTCGGCTAGGTTAAATCTGGCATTGTGAAGTCCGTAAATCAATCCCTCTTTTTCATCCTTAGTACCAACATACATAAAGAGTGATGGTACTTTTTCTGAAAAATAACAGAAATCTTCGCCAGTCATGGAGCCGTGTTTTAGTATTTCTACTATTTTTTTATTAAAGTGCTGGTTTAATACTTGTTGTGAAAAGTATACTAATTCCTTATTATTAATCACAGCATGAACTGGCTTTTCGGTCTTAACCTCACATCTGCCACCTTCACTAGCTGCTATGCCTTGAATTATCTTTTCAGCCATTGCCATTATTTTTACTACTTCACCATAGCTTTCACAACGAATTGTCCCCTCCATTTCTACCGTGTCAGGTATGACATTATAAGCACCTTCGCAGCAGATATTACCAATAGTTAATACACAATTACTAAATGGCGACACTCTCCTAGAAATTATATTTTGTAAAGCTGAATATATACTTACTGAAATAGCTATAGGATCAATAGTGTTATTAGGCTGTGCACCATGTCCACCTTTACCGATTACTTTGATGCAAAATTTATTTGATGCTGCCATGGCCATTCCGTCAACAACGCCAAACTTACCAAGTTCTAGATTAGGCCATGCGTGACATGCTAGTGCTATATCTACTTTAGGCGCTATATTTAACAAGTCATAATTTTTTAACAGGACATCTGCTCCACCATAATCTTCTTCGGCTGGCTGGAATAAAATTTTAATTACTCCAGTAAAACTGTCTCTTATTTTATTTAAGATATATGCAGCCCCCAGAAGCCATGCCACATGTGAATCATGTCCGCAGGCATGCATAACTCCTTGAATCTTCGACTTATATTCTAAATCATTTAATTCTTCAATAGGCAAGGCATCCATGTCTGCACGTAAAAGTACTGTTCTGCCAGGTTTATTGCCTCTTATTATCGCCATTACAGTAGTTTCATATATATTATCATATATTTCATTAATACCGTATTCTTTTAATTTCTTAACAATTAATCTGCTAGTGTTTATTTCTTTTAATGAAAGTTCAGGATATGAATGGATTTTTCTTCTTATCTTTATAATATCCTCTTCTATATCCTTAGATAAGTTTTGTATTAAAGCAAATATAACAATCATCTCCATTATTATTTAAATATATGAAATAACACTATATCTTATATTTTAGCTATTATTTTGCACCATATTGTTCATAATACTTTTCAATAGCATTTTTCATTTCATCATTTATATAAACTTTACCGTTTATTTCTCTATTATATAAATACTCTACCACTTCAGCCATTGTTACAATTGAGTAAGTGGTAATTCCAAAGGCTTCTTTTATTTCTGCTTGGGCAGATCTTTCACCCTTACCTTTTTCCATTCTATCAACTGAAATTACTAATCCTTGAATTTGGACATCTCCCTGAGCTTTTAAAATTGGCGCTGTTTCATAGATAGAAGTTCCAGCTGTCATCACATCCTCTACGATTACTACTTTCTTACTTTCATCAATAGATGCACCTAATAGTATTCCACCTTCACCGTGATCCTTTACTTCTTTTCTATTTGAACAGTATTCAACATTAACGTCGTAAAGTCTGTTCATTGCAATAGCTGTAGTAACTGTTAGTGGTATGCCTTTATAAGCAGGTCCAAATAAAACATCAACATCCTTACCGAAATGCTTGTTTATTGTTTGTGCATAAAATGATCCAAGCTTTTCTAGCTGTTCACCAGTTGTATAATTGCCTGTGTTAATAAAGAAAGGTGTTTTTCTTCCGCTCTTAGTTGTAAAATCACCAAATTTTAATACATTACTTTCTACCATAAATTCAATAAATTCTTGTTTATACTGTTCCATAAATAAAAACCTCTCTTTTCACATATATTTTTCTAAAATATTGTAACATTAATCGTGAAAAAAGCCAATATATTTGTATTTTATTAGCATATTCTAGGTAAAAGTTCGCCTTTCATTTTAGAAATAATAGTTTTTCCCCCTAAACTAGTATTTAGATAGACTTTCCCTTCTCTTTCATTTAATACTTCACCAATTATAGCAGCATCTTTTCCTAGTATATTTCCTTTTAAAATATTTATTACATTCTCTGCTGCAGATTGCTCTGCTATAATAATGACTTTTCCTTCATTGGCTAGGTATAATGGATCCAGACCTAATAAATTACTAAAATCTAATACCTCTTCTTTATATGGTATAGCCTCTTCATTTATAGCCATACTTAAGCCACTTTCTATTGACAGTTCATTAAGTGTTGTACCTAATCCGCCTCTTGTAGGATCCCGCATAACTTTTATGCCAGATATATTGTTTTTTATTTCATGTATTAATTGATTTAAAGGAGCGCAATCACTTTTAAGTTCTGAGTCATAAGATAAGTATTCCCTTTCATTTAGGATTGACGCCCCATGGTCGCCCATAGTACCACTGATAATTATTTTGTCCCCTGGTTTTATATTATGTATTCCTTGGAACTTATGATGTTCCTCTATAACACCAACACCAGTAGTATTGATAAAAATCTTATCACATTTTCCTTTTTCAACAACTTTAGTATCTCCACAGACTATCTTTATTCCGGATTTTTCAGCTTCTAAGCTAATTGATTTAATTAATGCTTCAAGTTCCTTTATGAGAAATCCTTCTTCTATTATTAATCCTAAAGATAAATATAAAGGTTTTGCTCCAGCAACTGATAAATCATTAACTGTCCCGCAGATGCTTAGCTTTCCTATATCCCCACCATTAAAGAAAATCGGATTTATTACAAAACTATCCGTAGTGATTGCAATTTCACCATTTATTAGACCTAAATTTGTAGCATCATTTTTTTGCATTAGATATTCGTTTGATAAATACTTATAAAATAACCCTTCAATTAAGTTATTAGTTTCTTCTCCACCGCTTCCATGCGCTAAAGTTACTATTTCCATATCTACCTCTCCCTTAATGATATTTATAATAATTGCTGCATGTACCTTCTTGTGAAACCATACATGGTCCTAAAGGATTTGTTGGTGTACATACTTTACCAAAGTATCTGCAGTCAGTTGGTGAATTTTTCCCTTTAATAATATTACCGCAGAGGCAGCCATTGCTTTTTTCATGTTCATCTATTGTTAAATTAAACTTTATTGCAGCATCAAATTGCTTATATTTTTCTTTTAATGTAAAACCAGTATCAGCAATTCGTCCCATACCTCTCCAATAGCTTGCATTATTTTCAAATACTTCTGCGATTTTTAATAGTGCAGTTTTATTACCATCTCTCTTTACTATACTTTCATAATAATTTAAGCACCTATAGTCTTTTTCTTTAATCATTTCAACTAACTTATATACACTAGAAAGAATTTCTACTGAATTAAACCCTGAAACTATCATTGGAATGTTATATTTAAGAGCAAGATTTTCAAAATCTTTAGTTCCCGTTATTGCTGCCACATGTCCTGGGCATAAAAGGCCTTGTACCTTTATTTCTTTGTCCTCTAATAATTCTGCCATTATATTTGGCATTCTTTTAACTGATAATATAAAACTTAAGTTACTTATTCCTTTTTCATAAGCTTTGATAATTACATCTGCATATATTGGCGCTATAGTTTCAAAGCCTACCGCTAAAAAAACTACTTCCATTTTTTTATTATCTTCAGCAATTTTAATTAAATCTAAAGGAGTATAAATTATTTTTATTTTCTTTCCTTTTGATCTTTCAATAGCTAGTGATGATTTGCTGCCAGGCACCCTCAGCATATCTGCAAATGTAACTAGCATTACCTTATCATTATTTAGTAATTCAATAGCTTCATCTATATATGCTGTAGAAGTAACACATACCGGGCAGCCAGGTCCTGATAAAAAATTTATTTTACCCTTTAAAAGCTTATCTATCCCATATTTATAAATAGACATCGTATGAGTACCACATACCTCCATAATATTGATTTGTTCTTGTGTTGCTTCCTTAATTTTATTAATCAGCTTTTTAGACAATACAATATTTTCAACAATTGGATTTTCCATAGTTATTCTCCTTCCATTACTGATGCTAATTCTTCAAATAACTCTAGGGTTTTTTCAGCTTCATCTCTATCTATTTTATTAATGGCAAATCCTGCATGAACTAATACATAATCACCAATATTTAACTCTTCAATCAGTGATACCGTTACTTCTTTTTTTATTTTTCCAAAAAGCACTACTGCTTGATCATCATTAATTTCTATTACTTTACCAGGCATAGCTACACACATTTCAAACACCTCTCTACCTAAATTACTCAGGGACAGATTAGCTGCCCCCTAACATTAATCAAAATAACTACCATATGCTATTATATTTGAGCCATGCACATTATCATAATCTTGATCATTCTTATTTATGCTATTAATCTTTACAATACCATTAGAGTTTGCTGCATGGATTATTTTATTATCTCCTAAATACATCGCAATATGGCCAGGATAATAAATCAAATCCGCTTTCTTTAATTCTTCTTTAGATATTGGCTTAATTGGGAAACCACTTTGTAATTTTGCGTCCCTGTAGATATTAATGCCGTTTAACATATATGCCATAGAGCATAATCCGGAACAATCAATACCTAATGGTGTCTTGCCACCCCACCTATACTGGACTCCTAAATAAGATAATGCTGATTCCACAATGTTTTCCCGTAGCTTTTCTTCAGTTATATTACATTTATTTTCTTTCTTTACATGTCCACTTTTAACCCATCCTAAATTATTAGGAGATAAATAAACTTTAGTCCACATACCTTTATTACAGGTTTGTTCCGCTGAATAGAGATATGCCCCTCTTGGTAAGGTTAATAATAATTTTGATTCTATTTCTGGGTTTTCAAGCACATCACAAAATAAACTTTCAACCTGTAATAAATCAAAATTTTCAATAGCAAATAATTCGTA
Organism: uncultured Clostridium sp.; assembly: GCA_934777095.1. Taxonomy (GTDB): domain Bacteria; phylum Bacillota; class Clostridia; order Clostridiales; family Clostridiaceae; genus Clostridium. Next base: position 5,013 of record CAKVNP010000186.1, read on the forward strand.
ATCTACAATACTTAGATATTTGTCTTCTATATACCCCTTATAATTATAGGGAGTATTAATATAACACCAATTATCATCATTATGATCTAAAATTTCCACAATCATTCCATATAGTACTTCATCTATTCTTACTTCTGAACTCGCAGGTGAAGAATACAAAGGAGCTAATGGTGAAGTAATTAAAGCTAATTTCATAAATCCACCTAATACCTTTCATCGTTACTAATTAATTTATTATATATGCTACTCCAGAC
>CAKVNP010000187.1 GCA_934777095.1 uncultured Clostridium sp.
GATACCCCTTATCTATAGCAATACCTATTAATGCTGATATTATACTTTTAGTAACAGATGCTACAGTAGGCGTGTCATTTTCTCCATAACCATTAAAATACTTTTCATAAATCATATAACCATTCTTAACCACTGCTACGCCCTTAATATTGCTATACTCTTCTTTAATCATAGTTTCTATTTTATCTATTTGCGTATTATTTTTTTGCTTATTTAAACTTCTCCATTGTTCTGTTGGCCAATATTCCCTCTCCATCTAGCTTCTTTCCCCCTTATTTCTTTTTTACAGGAAAATATACTTCCGTAACATATTCATCAATATTAGTATCCTTATAAGGATCTGTCAGGTAAACATCATAAGGTGGTGCAGTTATTTCGTAACCATTCTTTTCAGTCCACTCCTGTATCTTTGCATATGCAGAAGTAAGCTGATCATATGAACCCTTGATAGTAGATTTTACGCAAAGTCCACCGCCAAAATCTCTTGTCCCTTTAACTGCTTCTTTTACAGGTATACCAAGTTCTGTATCATTACCAGTTGGATCATATTCTATACCATGATAAACAGCTAATGGAGCCCCTATCATAGTTAATTTATCCTTTGCAATCCTCTCAAATAGCTCACCATAGTATTTGCCATATCCTTCTGCATATTCTGCTTCACCAAACATTCTTCTGATATAAAGAAGATTAACCTTTTCAGTTTCCACAAGTTCTAAGCCAATATTGTCTAAATAACTCATAATATCTTTTCCTCCCTTTAAATTTAAAATATCTCCATTTAATTGATTTAAAGTATTATTTATTGAACTTAGCTTATTTTTAAGCTGAAGCTTTTTTAGATTTAAAGCTTTATACAGTTCCTCTTCCTGCTGCCCTTCATCATACTCTGTAAGCTGCTTGATTTCATCTAAGGAAAATCCGTAGGTTTTCAACCTATTAATAAAAAGCATCTTTTTCATTTGCTCAATGGAATAATATCTATACCCATTTTCAGTATTTATTTCTACAGGCCTAATTAAGCCTATTTCATCATAGTATCTCAGTGTTTTGGTAGACACACCGCAAATCTTCGAAAATTCACCTATGGCTAACAAATAATCCTCTCCTTATCCTCATTCTCCTCTTCTTTACCCTAAATATACACCTTCCCCTAAGGTCAAAGTCAACAGGGAAATTCTTTATCTATCTCTTTGATAAAAGAAAAAAATGCTTCTATACAATATAAAAGCTGTATCAAAACAATTTTTGATACAGCCTCTTTATACTCTGGTACTTACATTTGGATATAAAACATCATATAGCTAAACCTTTTACTTAAACACTATCGGCAATCCTTCAGATAATGTAGGATAAAGCATTGTATTAGGATTATTTCGTTGATGCTGAATATGGAGATGTGGCTCAGAGGTTGTCCCTGAATTACCAACCTTTCCTATATACTCACCTTCGCTTACATGATCACCAATAGATACAGCTATGCTATCCTTTTTTAAGTGTGCCATTATCAGGTATGTTCCTGTATTATCTATTTTTATAAAAAGATAATTACCCAGTAAGCTTTTAAACTCTTCTTTATTTGGCAATATATCTTCCTCTGAATTCTCCAGGCCAATTATTTCCCCTGATATAGGAGCAATTACGTCAGCATCATAAATACCATAACTCTCTAAATCATCACTGCCAGTATCATAAGGTTCTGATAAAATATCAAAAGCATAACACTCTGATGGCCATACTGCGTGTACCTTATATTCTTTCCCTCCCATCAAGATAGGGTTCTTTACTGGCATACTCACTACTATCTCATCTGAAGCATCTGCCTTAGTTGGATATGTTATATTAGACATCCCTAATAAAATTGTTGCTGGATAAGCTAATACTATAGATACTATCGCAAATATTATATTTATCTTTACCTTCTTCTTTTGAAACAATCTTATTATGATAATAACTATTTGGACTATGCCTGCTATTAGTGCTATTGGTGCTACGATGAATATATTAATATTCCATGCATAAACTCCCGCCATTCCACCAATTAAATATATACAAAGCAAGCTAAGAAGCTCTATACCACACAATATGAATAAAATTATCTTTTTCATCTCATAACCTCTTTAAATAATACTATTTCAATTCACTTAACTAATTTTTTTATTAAAACGAATTCCGTAAGCTAAATATGGTTTACTAAATACATTTCTTTGTCCATCATATATCCATGTTTTTTATAAAATGAAACTGCCCTCTTATTTTCTTTAAATGCCCAATTAATTTTTTATCTGATTACACCTACTATCCCAAATTAAGTAATTTCTTTATATTTTCGCTTGTAATCATTTCTATCTCTTCTTTAGATAAATGTATTCTATTTAACCTTAACATAACTTTTTCTACATTGTTTTTACCAAATGGTGTATCACTACCAAGTAGTAATCTATCTATCCCAATTTTATATACTGCTTTTCTTAAAATATCAATTGAATATAACTGAGGGGCAGATAAATCAAAAAATACATTTCTATTATTCAGTCTCTCCGCCATATAATCTAAGCCAATCATATGCGCAACAATAAAAGTGGTATCTTTAAATCGATTCGCTATAAGAACGAATTTTTCCACTTCTTTTTCTGATAATAAATGAATAAATACAGGCAATTTATGTTCAGCTGCCCATTTAAATATTTTAAGACAATTATTAGAATCTATCTGAAAACCTGTCCAACATTGATGCATTTTAATGATTTTAAAGCCATTTTTATAATAAAACTCTTCCATTTTATCAATACAATTTTCTTCTGATGGATTTATCCAATAGGCATTTACCACTTTATTAGGTAAGGCTTTTGCAATATTATATACATATTCATTTTGCTCATCTATATACTTTGATAGATTATTAATTTGTACTACTTTACAAATTATTTTATTAAAAAAGTAACCTAATTTCTCACTTTTAAATACTTTGGATAACATAGGGTAATTATAATTTTTTTTGCTATTTGGCTCACCCCCACATAAAATGACCATATCAATTTTCTGTTTTTCCAAAGATTCTTCAATACTTCTAATGCCATTATAAGAACCACAAGCATGTGCATGTCCATCTATAATCATTATTACACCCCTTCTTTAATCTTTCTCCCTTAGTATAATTATTTTTTTATTTATCTATAGCTATGACATACACCTGACATGGATTCCATTTATCCCATAATGTTGGCAGACATTCAAACTCTTTAAAACCAATTCTTTTATAAAATGCATTAGTTGTATCATACTCTTTATAACATCCTTCTTTTACAGTCTTAACTTGCATAAATAAATACCCATTATCTTTAGCATAGTCATAACAAATTTGGAATAATTCTTTTCCAATATTATCTCTCTGAAATTCTTTTAAAACTCCCATCACATATATTTCAACGGTATAAGAGCTTGTCTCTTTTAATACAATAAACCCTCTGTTTATTCCATTTTCAATATCAGCCCAAAAAGGCATTTCTTTACTACATTTTATATAATCTTCTGTACTCTCAGGTATACCAAACCATTCTGGTAAGTTAAATAATATTTGTCGTGTTATTTCTTCTTTTTCCTTTTTATCTTCAATTTTAAATATCATACTTACCCCTCTTCAGTATATTAATCTTCTCAATATTAATGCATCTATCTTCCTCAAAAGTGAATTTAACTATCCAAGGCATTAACATTCTTATTTCATTAAATTCTTTATATCCATAGGAAGAATCATAATAATTTATAATCGTACTTAATGCAGTACCATGTGTTCCTATAACTATATTTTTTCCTTTATATCTACTCAATATCTCTTTTAATGCTTTGATATTTCTCTGCTGTACTTCTTTTAAACACTCTCCATTTGATAATTTATAATTAAAATCTTCCCACTGATTTTTAGTAAACTGATTGAAATCATCAATCCAACAGTTATCAACTTTTCTTTCTCTAAAATCATGAACTAATTCAATATTTAAATTAACTCTATCTGCAAATGGTTTTACCGTATCTATTGCTCTTTTATATGGACTTGATAATACAGCTTCTATTCCTTTAGCTTCAAGATAATCTGCAACATTTAATGCATCTTTTTCTCCTTTAGTTGTTAATGGTCTATTTAAATCATCATGTACTGCATAATCAGATTCTGCATGTCTAATAAAATATACTATTGTTTTCATACCCACCTCTATTTATCTCTATGATAATTGTATAAAAAATTCAAATTCTTCTTCTATATCTTTTAAATTTGCTTCTTTCAAATATAACTTTTAATTCTCCTATGACACACCCAATTATAGTATAATAATACCATATATGTATTATTATACAAGGAAGCTGTTGATATAAGGATAAAACAATATAAGAAAAGAGGTAATATAATGGTCCATGTAGTTTATTGTGATGATAAAGCAAAACATAAGCATAGAAGAAGTATCGGTAATACTTTCCAGTATTGCTGATACTTCTTCACCACCACTTATCTTTCATAAAATACCATTCAATTTTATTATCTTTGATCATTTATGTCCTTTTGCTACACTAAGCATTACTTTATTTATCAAATACTATGCATCTATTTTTTGAATAAATTCTTCAATACTTTCACATTTTATAGAAAATCTTAACCACTTTTTTAATTTATCTATATTACTTTCACTTTCGATTATGCTTATAAGTTCTTTAGAAACTTCACCAATTTCTTTTAAATTATCTAAAATATCTTCTCTCCTTGCTTTAATTTCTCCTAATCCAATGCCTTGCTTTTTGGCAGCATTTAATCTAGTATTTTCATCCAATATAGCTTTTTCTCTCATTTCAGCAAGTCTCACTATCTCTTCATCACCGCTTATCTGCGATAAAATATCCATTGCTTCTTTTATCTCATGATCTTTTACCATAATGCTTTGTACCTCCTCACTGCATGGATTTATTATAAATTGTAACCACTTTTGTAATTTATCATTATATTCTTTATTTGCTTTATTAAATTTATTTAGTTCTACAAAATGTATTTCTAATATATCGGTTAATTTATTTTGTTCTTCCGCTTCATATAGGTGATACCATGAATGATATTTTATAGTATCTATGTAATCAAAATCCAATATATTAATTGTAATAGTTTTATTTAGTTTTGAATAATCTACACCCTTTTTTATTTGATTCATATACATTTTACTCCAGTAAAAGAGTGTTCGTTCTATCATATTATACTTATTAATAAGCTGAATTTCTAC
>CAKVNP010000188.1 GCA_934777095.1 uncultured Clostridium sp.
TTCATTATTTATTTTTTCAAATTATGGATTTTTAATGAATTTGTAAGAAAAATAAGGATATATATTACAAAATATACCCTATAAGCTAAATACTAATCATACTATGGAGGGAAAAAGATGAAACCTTATGCGAAAATAGTAGTTCCTGGTTCTCCAATTTCTAAATCAAACTTTAAATTACATAATAAAGACGGAAGAGCCATTCTTCCTTATAACACAGGAAAAGCTCATGACAAATATGCTCTTTATGAAGAAGAAATTGCTTATTATGCTAGAAGCCAAAATCCTTCTATCATACTAGAAGAATCATTGATTGCTGTACTCAAAGTATACTATAAAAGCGAAAAGAGGCATCCTGATACTGCCAACATCACTAAAAGTATTTTTGATGGAATTGAAAAAAGCGGACTTATCGTAAATGATGCACAGATTACTAGAATAATAACAGAAGAGTTTTATGATAAAGAAAATCCCCGCTTCGAATTAGAGTTTTATGGTGAAAGCGAATTTGAAGTAACTTATTCAATAGTCCCTAAAAAAACACCTTCTGAAAAAAGACTTTATTCATCATTGAAAAAATCTATTTCTAGTGCAGCAAAACCAAAAACTGAATCAACTGAGGTAAATAAGCTTAATAAATGTTCTATCTGCTCTCAATCAATTGAAGGCAATGATTTTGTTAAAGCTGATGGCGGTAAAACTATTATCTGCCGAAAATGCTTTAATAAACTTTTTTAGGAGGAATATATGAAAGATAAATATATTTTTTTAGGAGATAGCTTAACTTTTGGCTATGGTGTAAGAAAAAAAGAAAACTGGCTTTCCCTTTTAAATGAATCATGCAATATAGAGGTAATTAATGAAGGGGTAAATGGAAATACAACTACAGATATGCTTTATAGGCTTAGTGATGTTCTTACTAACCCAGCTAGTAATATATTTATTATGGGCGGAACTAATGATCTTCTTTCAAATAGGACTATTGATTCTATTCTACTAAATATTGAATTAATTATTAAAGAATCATTAGCTAGTGGTAAGAAAGTAGTATTAGGAATTCCTCCTGATATTATACCTGGGGATGCCAACAAGTTGTTTATTCCTTCACTTACATATAATTATTGCCATGATGAACTTCCTAAACTAAAAGATATATTAATTGAATTATGTACAAAAATGAATATACCATATATAAATTTTTATGATATAACAAAAAACAATAAAGATAATCATATTTATCTAGATGGTATTCATTTTAATCCTGCTGGGCAAAAAATGCTATTTAATCAAGCATATTCTTTCTTTAAATAAAAAAGTCTCTCTTATAAAATCATCATAGTTTTATAAGAGAGATTTTTATTTATTTTAAATATAATGCTGCCAGCTTACCTGCAGAGTATCCATCTTCTCCGCTAGTAAATATTCCGCTGATTCCTGATAAAATTGTCCCACAAGAAAAAATCCCGCTTACTTCTTCAATTACTTTTCTAGGAACTGCATTTATTTTTCTTAATAAATCCACTTCTGGGAAATATCCAATTGGTAATACTAAGGCATTACATTCAATGCTTTCATCTTCTCCAATACTTTTACTGATGATTGCACATTCAATTCTTTCATTACCTTCTATTTCAACTATAGTACTATTATAAATTACAGGTATCTCGAAATCTTTAATTATTTCAGCTTCATCTTCATTTAATGCACTTTTCTCAGTAACTACAGTAACTTCTGCGCCTTCAATAAGCAGTCTTCTTGCTAATGTGACAGACCATATTCCATTACTTAAAACAACTACCTTGCTTCCTGGAAGATATCCCTGAAAATTGACCATTCTATGGGCAGAAGCAGTAGTAAATATGCCTGTATATTTATCTACAGGTATCATAATATTTCCTGTATATTTTTCTTTACAGCCTGTAGCTATTACTATAGCATCTGCTTGGATATCTGTAATTCCTTCTTCTGGATTTATATATGTGATAAGTTTTTCCCTATTAAGGTCCATTACCTTAGTATTTACTAGATACTGTCCTCCTAATGAAATAAACTGATCTATTAATATACTTGAAAATTCTGGTCCAGTAACACTTTCTCCTAAATAAAACTCACCAAAACCATCATGTATAAATAAATTTAAGTTTCCACCTAAATTTTCTTCTTTTTCAATTATAAGAACGTTTTTTATTCCTTCTTTTAATGCAGTAACTGCTGCTAACAAACCAGATGCTCCAGAACCAATTACTACTAAGTCAAAACTTTTCAAACTTCCCACCTCAAAATGTAAAATTATTCTCCTGCTACAGCTAGTGACTTAATTTTAATTGAAGGACTTCCTACGCTGCTCATAGGGAACTTTAAGTCACTGCCTATTTCTTCAATATCATTTAATAGTTTAAAGAAATTTCCTGATACAGTAATCTGTTCTATTGGAAAATCCTTTTTACCATTATTAATAAAGAATCCTTTTGCTGCCAATGAAAAATCTCCTGTAATTGCATTAGCTCCTGAATGAAGTCCTGCTAAATCATTTATAATAATTCCCTCATCAATTGTTGAAACTAATTCATCAAATTCTTTATTTCCTGGCTCAAAGTAAAAATTAGTAGGTGATACTGAAATAGGTGATGCATATGAATTCTTAAATCCATTACCAGTTGATTTAACTCCTGCTTTGTTGGCAGTCTTTAAATTATGAAGGAATGAATCAAGCTTTCCATCCTTAATTAAGTAAGTCTTTCTAGTAGCTACACCTTCATCATCAAATCCGACAGATGCTAAGCCGTTTTTTAAATGTGGATCATCCACAAGGTTTACTATTGAAGAAGCAATATCTTCTCCTTCTTTATCCTTTAAAAGACTTAAACCTTTCTGAACTGCATCAGCACTAAATACTCCTGCAAATGTAGATAGTAGTGATACCATTGCATCATTATTTATTATTACTTTATAATCTCCTGAAGGTACTGATTTTGCACCAATTTTGCTTAATGCTTCATTTACACCATCCATAGCTATTTTTTTAGGATCTACTTCATCTAATGAATTAGCAGTTACATAGCCAAAACCATCATGCATTTTATCCCCATCTTTGATAATTGGCAGCACGTAAGCTGTTAACAAATTTGATTTATTGTGTAAATTTAATCCTTTTGAATTGATTATTCCATACTCACCTTTGCTATATCCAACAGCACAGCCTTCAAAATTATCAACTTTATCAGAATAAGCCTTACATTCCTTTTCCATATCCATAGCAATTTTTATCAGCTTATCTGCTGGTATATTTTCAAGAGCCTGTGAATATGTTGTAACTTCTGTATATTCCTTATCTCCATCATAGATAAATTGCATATCATCATTTTCTATAGCTAAAACATTTTCTTTTGCTTTATTAACAAGCATAGCTATTGCATCTTTATCTAGAATTTCAGTATATGAATATCCTATCTTTTCACCCATCTTACCTCTAAAAGATAGACCATATGAAGTATTTAAGCTATATTTTTCAACTTCCTCTTTATATACATTTATACTTAAGCTTTCTCTATCAACATAATATACTTCATATTCTGAGAAACCTGCTTTTTTAGCTTCTGCAAAAAGCTCTTTTACAAACTCATTTAATTCCATTAATTCTCTTACCTCCTATCTTCCACCTACAGTAATTTCTTTAACTCTAATCATCGGCTGGCCTACATTAGTTGGTATACTTCCTGAAACAGAACCACACATTCCTTGACCCTGGCTCATATTATTTCCTACCATATCTATATCCATTAATATATCACTACCTTTTCCAATAAGACTTGCACCTCTTACTGGTTCTTGAATTGCTCCATTCTTAACAATATATCCTTCTGATACTGCAAAATTAAATTCTCCAGTTACAGGATTTACTGAGCCTCCCCCCATCTTCTTCGCATATAAACCATCTGAAATAGAAGCTATTATTTCTTCAGGTGTGTTATCACCATTAGCAATATAAGTATTAGTCATTCTAGAAGTAGGTGCATATTTATAGCTTTGTCTTCTTCCGCTACCTGTTGATTCCATTCCCATTCTTCTACCATTTAACTTATCAACTAAATAAGATTTTAGTATTCCATTTTCAATTAGTACGTTCTTTTGAGTTGGATGTCCTTCATCATCTATATTTAATGAACCCCAATAATTTGGCATAGTTCCATCATCTATTGCAGTTACCTTTGTTGATGCTATTTGTTGTCCTAACTTACCAGTAAAGACTGAATTACCTTTTGCTACTGCTGTAGCTTCTAATGAATGTCCACATGCTTCATGGAATATTACTCCACCAAATCCATTATCTATGGCAACTGTCATTTTTCCTGCAGGGCAGTTTTTTGCATGAAGCATTGTATACGCTGTTTTAGCTGCTTCTCTTCCATAATATTCTGGATCAATATATTTAAACATTTCAAAACCAGTACGTCTTCCTGGTCCTTCTGTACCAGTTTGATTTTCTCCATTAGCAGAAGCTACAGCATTTATATATAATCTAGTTCTTATTCTCTTATCTTCTACATATAGTCCTTCTGTATTAGCAATTAATACATTTTGTTCTTTATCTGCATAACCAACACTTACTTGGGATATCTCGTTATGATAATCTTTTGCCGCATTATAAGCAATTTTCATAACGCCAATCTTTTTATTAAGCTCTATGCTTGATGGAAGATATATAGTAGGATGTGCATTAATTATTTCTTTTTTAGTTAATATAATACTTTTATCTTCCTTTAATTCACCTAATGCTAATGCTGCCTTTTCAGCAGTTTCTAATAATCCATGTAGGCTATTATTATTTGTATAAGCATAAACACTTTTAAAACCTTTAAAAATTCTTATTCCTATACCATAAGCTCTTCCACCTACTGAATTTTCAACTTTTCCATTTAATATGCTGATTGAATTATCTAAAGTATCTTCTTCAAATATTTCTGCAAAATCTCCCCCAGTTATTAAGCAACGTCCAAGCACTTCTTCTGCAATTTGTTTTGAAAGCATACTACTCCTCCTTATTTCTTAAATCTATCTATTATTATTACTATTATTATATAACAAAAATATTGTCATTTGCTAAATAATACTACATTTTAATTTTTTAAACAAAAAAAGACAAAAGCATTTGCTTTTGTCTTATGGCTCCGCGAAGAGGGCTCGAACCTCCAACCTATCGGTTAACAGCCGAGTGCTCCACCATTGAGC
>CAKVNP010000189.1 GCA_934777095.1 uncultured Clostridium sp.
AATTACTTTTTGAATATCAGTATTGATTACATTTTTCCCTGTTTCATCAACAACAAAAGCTGAACCAGTTGCCCCAAATGTTATATCTGTGACAATTTCTGAAAATGCTTCAGCATCTTTTGAGAAGAATAGTATTCCTATAATTTCACCTTTTTCATCTCTTAATGGAGTTGTTATAGATATCTGTAATCCTCCATCTGCTTTACTTACATTAGGTGCAGACATATAGCTTTCACCATTTTTACTTATTTCAAAGTAAACTTTATCACTTACATCTACTGTCTCTCCCAAAATTGTTCTACAAGTACCATTTAAGTCAATCAAAGCAGCTTTTATGTACCCTTGTGTATCCACTATTCCTGCTAGATACGCCAACTTTTCTTCAACAGTCTTTTTATCATCTGTAATAATCGGACTTTGAGCTACTATTTCAACCTTATCAATTTCTAATTCGATAATGTCACTTAACTCAATACCTACCTGTTTTGAGAATGCAGCTAATAATTCTTTTGAATTATTTAGTAAAGCATCACTTGCTGCAAAAAATGCTGACACGACAAACATAATACTAGTTACGATAACTATCATCATATTTCTTATAAGCATTTGTCTATTAATACTCATCTTCATTTGTTTTTCATCTCCTTCTACTTTGTTCAAATATTTATCGTCTATAAATTATCTTTCTTAATATTCTGAATTTTTTTTTTTAATATTTTTTCATTTTATAGTAGAAATATTATCCTTTTTCTTAATTTAAAAAATAACTCCTTCACATTCTGTCATTTCGAGTCAAATTATTTCATTTTATTTCAATAAAAAAAAGAACGCTTACGCATTCTTTTAATTTTATTTACGCCACTTTGCTATCTTTTTCTTTTATATTATTTGAAATTAAAAATGAAGTAATTGGAATTATAATTACACATCCTATGCCGCCAAATACAGTGAAAATAAGCTGCTGGAACATAGCCTTCGTGTTTATTATCCTTTCAAATGTATAGCCAAAATTCTTAAATAATAAAAACATCATCATAGATTCTCCTATTGAAGTAAACAATAAAGTATTGGCTGTAGTTCCTATAATATCTTTACCCATCACTATTCCAGACTTAAATAATTCCTTGGAGCTAAGATTTTCATTATTTCGATAAACTTCATATACCGAAGTAGAAATTGCTATGGAAGTATCTATAATTGCACCTAATATACCAAAGATAATTATTGCAATCTGTACCTCCTTCATATTTACGTTTATGTCTGTTGAAAGATACATAGCATCTTCTTCATATACATCAAGATCGTTATAACCTTTTATTGCAGTTTTACTTCCTGTAATCATAGATGCAGAAATCATAAGTAGTATTACAAGCTGAACTGCAATAAATGATGTTTTTGTCTTTTCATTTATACCATTTTGACCAAACAATATAATTACTGATAATATTATGCTGGCTAATATTGAAATTAATATGGGATTAGATCCATTACACATCATATATATTGAAATTAACAATACTCCTATATTCCCTAATAATGAAAGTATTGAATTAACTCCTCTTTCTTCTCCTATTATAATTACTAAGAAGAAGAATATTCCTGCTAGTATCTTAATCATTAATAAGCTTCCTTCCTTTCATTATTAAAATAGCTATAAAGCCTGAAATAGGAATTGCTAAAACTATGCCAATTCCCCCAACTAAAAATCTTATTATTTCAAATGGTATTTGAAATTTAAGTATTGATATTAAGGGATATCCGTTTTTTATCTTTAATATAATCATGGGTATTGTGCCACACATATAATTAAAAAATAATACATTTATCATGGTACCCATAATATCATAGCCAATTTCCTTAACGGATAGAATCAATGCCTTAACAGTAATATTTTTATCTTTATTAATCAGCTCATTTACTGCAACTGATATAGAAATTGCTACATCCATCACTGCTCCAAGTCCACCTATTAAAACACCAGCCATAAAAATATGTTCTAAATCTTCTGCTCTAGAAATATACTCCATCATCATATATTCAGGCTGTTCGCCAAATCTTAAAGCTATATTATATATAAAATATACTGCTGACATTGACAGCAAGGTAGAGATTATCGCTACAAAAGTCTGTCTATTAATTCCACTTACCAGTATCAAAGAGCAGATACTAAAAGCGATAATAAGCATATTACATAAAAATATGATATTTTCTCCCTTAGAATATAAATCTAAAGCATAAATAAATAATGAAATATTTATTATTAGAGATAATACTGCCAGCAAACCTTTTTTCCCTGAAACTAATAATATTGCCATAATAAATATAGATAAGGCAATTGAAATATACTTGTCCCTCTTCACGTTAATAATTGAGCCTGTAACTCCTCCTGCCGACTCTTTTGCAGTAATAAATAAATCATTGCCCTTTTTATATTTTTCATCATTTACTCCCGAATAAGAGTAATTATTAGTAAGTTTTATTGAACTACCTTTATATTCTCCATTCTTAATAATTGCTGTAATATCCTGAATATAGTATTTTTCTACAACTCCCTCTTCACTAGTTTCCTCATGGTCAAAGGCATTTTCTACCTCTATTACCTTAGCAATAGTCTTATCATACATAAAATAATTATGATATGTAAAAATAACCGCAGTTAATAAAAGAATTAATACTGACATATATACTAAAGCTTTACGCTTATCTTTTAAAATCCCTTCCTTAACTACCTTAATATCTGGTACTAAAACCAAACTACCCATCCCCTTAAATTTTCTTTAATAAAACATATTAAAGACTAGAGAAATAACTCTAGCCCCTTAAATTATTTTACCATATTAATTTATAAATTCCATCTTCCAGTTATAATATCCTGTCTTTTCATCTTTTTCATATCTTAAATATGCTGAGAAGAAAGTTCCCTTTTTGCTCTTTAGATTTCTAAAGCCGACTTTTCCATTCTTAAGTAAAAGTTCCACCATTTCTTTAGTTACTTTCTTGCCCATGGATTCGATAAACTTATCATTTTTCCAGACAGTAAATTTACAGCCATTTTTCCAGTTAGTGCAGCCGAAGCCTTTTTCACCTTCAATTACTGGATTGCCGCATACGGGACACTTTCCTACTTCTTCTGCACCTTCAGGTACTGCAACCTTAAACTTATGAAGCAGTGAAGTATCATTTTTTATTTTATCTACTGATTCCCTAGTGAAATCATAAATAAGATTTAAGAAATCCTGTTTCTTAAACTTTCCTTTTTCTATATCAGATAAAGTCTTTTCCAGTCTGCCGGTATATTCTAAGTCTAAAAGTTCCTTAGCTGGGAAGATCTCAACAATAGTTCTTCCTAATTCTGTAGCAATTAAGCTCTTTCCTTTAGCTGCTATATAACCGATATCCTTCAGCTTTTTGATAGTTTCCGCCCTTGTTGCTGGCGTACCTATACTAAATCCACTAAGGATTGCATTCATCATTTCTTCTGAATTGCTTTCATCATCGGAAGCATCATCTTTAAAACTCTTACCGCAGGTTTCCATTACTCTTAAAAGTGTCTTTTCGGTATGATGTTTTGGCGGTTTTTTAGTTACCTTAGTAACCTTGCTGCCTGTAACATCTAAATTTTCACCTTTTTCAACAAGAGGAAGGATTGTATCCTTAGTATCAATTTTTTCTACTACTCTCCAACCTTTTACTATTTCAACTCTTCCTTTAGAAATAAATTCACCAGGTATCTTTTCATCATTTACCTTTAAAGTGATTTTAGTTTCTTCAAATTCAGCTACTGGCATAAACTGCATGATAAATCTATTTTTAATTGCATTATATACTTTTTCTTCATCAGGAGTTAAACCCTTAGGAATAACATATGTTGGTGTAATGGCACTATGGCTTTCTACCTTAGAGTTATCAAATACTCTTTTTGACTTAACAAATTTAATTTGATCTTCATATGGCAGTCCTTTTTTAAGGTTATCTAAAACCTTTCTTGCCCTGTCCTCTAAACTTTCCTCTAAAACAGTACTTGCTGTTCTTGGATAAGTAGTATATTTCTTTTCATAAAGGCTTTGTGCTACCTTTAATACTTTATCGGCAGTCCATCCTTTATATTTACTAGTTATGTATCCCTGAAGGTTTGATAAGTTAAATAAAGGCTGTGGATATTCTCTCTTCTTTTCTATTTCCTTATCTACTACTACACCGGTCTTTTCCTTTAAAGCTTTACTTATTTCATCTAGGTATTCTTTCTTTTCAAATTTTTCACTATTTTTTTCATAATACATAGCTTCAAATTCAGTATTATCCTTAGATTTAAAGTTTGTTAGCAGCTTATAATATGAGCTAGCTTGAAAGTTTTCAATTTCCTTATCTCTATCATATATAATCTTTAATGTAGGCAGCAATACTCTTCCTATATTTAAAATTTTTCTTTCTTTACCTGTTCCGCCATAACGCAGAGTAGCAACTGAAGTTAAATTAATCCCGATAACCCAGTCAGCAAACTGTCTTCCTATTCCTGCATCCTGCAGTGGCTGCATATCTGAGTTAGGCTTTAAATTAGCCATTCCCTTTTTAACTTCATCTTCAGTCCATTCATTTAATAAAAGTCTATAAATAGGTTTTTTAATGTCATAATGAATAAACAATTCATCAGATATAACTTGTCCTTCACGGTCAAAGTCAGTTGCTGAGATTATTCCATCTACATCTGGCCTGTCTATTAATCCTTTAATAATATTAATTTGTTTTTCCGCACCCTTATCTACTACTGTCCTATCATAGCTATCGCATTTAACCTTATATTTAAACTCTTCTGGTATAAATGGAAACTTCTCCATTCTCCAGCCCTTCATGTTTTCATCATAGTCTTTTGCATCATATAACTGTAAAAGATGCCCAAAGGCCCAAGTTATATAGTATCCGTTTCCTTCAAAATATCCATCTCTTCTAGTCTTTATTTTAAAGGCATCCGCAATATTTTTTGCAACGGAAGGTTTTTCTGCAATGATAACTTTTGCCATACTAAAACCTCACTTCACATTTTTATCAACCTTAATATATTATCATTAAAATTAAAATAAGGCTAGTAATTAAACTAACCTTATTTTCACATTTCATTATAAACCCACACAAAATAATTTAATACGCCTGCATAGCATAGCCAGAGAATATATGGAATCATCAAGTAAGCAGCTGTTTTATCT
>CAKVNP010000190.1 GCA_934777095.1 uncultured Clostridium sp.
TAAAAAATTAGAGCGTATAAGTGAAGGTATTAAAAAAAGTATTATTATTGGAGCTGTATATTCAATAATTGCTTTAATGATTACAGTATTATTTGGCAGTAAAATAACACTTTTATTTGTAGATAAGGGAGAAGTAGATATAATTTCAAAAGCAACACAGTATTTAATTACACTAGTTATATTTTATATTCCGTTATCATTAGTATATATAGTGCGCTTTACAATTCAAGGAATGGGATATTCAACACTAGCAATATTGGCAGGTGTATGTGAAATGGCAGCAAGAACGTTATTTGGTTTTGTACTGGTTCCTGTATTAGGATTTTCTGCAGCTTGTTTTGCAAGCCCAATAGCATGGATCTGTGCAGATGTATTTTTAATACCTGCTTATAAGATGGTATATAAAAAACTAAGTATAAAATTAAAACCGGATAAAGTAGAAGTTGTGAAAAAAAGAAGGAATTTTGAAAGCCAATACAATAACTAACTTATAAGTGGGAAGGTTACTTTAAGAAAGGTTTGGAGAGTAGATGAAGAGGATTGGAGAAGTTTTTAGTGATTATGATGCGGGGAAAGATTTAAGTGCCGCAATAGTTAATCATGTTACTTTAAAAAAAAGGTCTAAAACATTAGAAATGGAAATAGCTTCTGAGCGGTATATAGAAATTGAGGAAATTGAAGCGTTAAAGGGTTTTGTTAATGAAAGATTCAGCCTAAATGATTCAAAGATAATAGTAAAATATACTGAAGAAGTTAATATGAAGCCATTAGAAGAAGAAATACAAAGTATATTAAGAATGCTTTCTAGAAAGCATCCAATATTAAAGGGAACAGTTAATGACTGTACCTATGTGATAAATAACAGTTCAATAGATATAAATTTTAATGTAATAATCTCGCAGATTTTTAAGGATTTAAAATATGATAGAGAAATACAAGAAATAATTAAAAGCATATATGGAAAGACATATCAAATAAATTTCTACGATAACATAACATGGGAAGAGCAAAAGAAGATAAATGAAGCTGAACATCAAAAGAATATTATGAAGATACAAAAGGAAATTAAGACAGCTTCAATTCCACCAAAGAAAAATACTCCAAGTGAAAGCAAAAAAGTAAATGAAGAAGCAAAAACAGAAAATAAAAAAGATAATCCATCTTTAATCCTAGGAAGAAGTGTAAATATAAAGGATTCATCGATAAAAATAACTGATATATCTCCATATGAAGGTACAGTAGTAATAGAAGGTGAAATATCTAATTTAGAAGCAAAAGAATTAAGAAGCGGCAAAATGCTGGTTTCTTTTGATTTATATGATGGCTCTAGTTCGATTAGCTGTAAATCATTTATAAAACCAGGGCAGTTTGAGGACGCTTTCTCTAAACTGAAAAAGGCGAAAGGCGTTAAGCTTCAAGGTAATTCAGGATATAGCAAGTTTTCTGGAGAAATTGAAGTTATTGCAAACACAATTATTGAAGGAAAAGCTTTAAAAAAGAATATTAGGACGGATAATGCTGAAGTAAAAAGGGTAGAGCTTCATATGCATACCCAGATGAGCCAGATGGATGCAATGACTAGTGCTACAGATTTAATTAAAAGAGCTATGTCATGGGGGATGAAATCTATAGCAATTACTGACCATGGAGTAGTGCAGGCATTTCCAGAAGCTCACAAGCTTTTAGGAAGAGATAACCCTGATATGAAAGTGATTTATGGAGTAGAAGCATATTTAGCACCTGATGAAAGATCTTCAGTAAAAAATATTAAAGATCAAAGTATTGATACTACTTATTGTGTCCTTGATTTAGAAACTACTGGTTTTTCACCTAAACTTGAAAAGATAACAGAAATCGGGATAATGAAAATTCAAAATGGCAAGGTAATAGATAGTTTCAGCTGTTTTGTAAATCCAGAAAAACCTATTCCACCAAGAGTTGTGGAGGTTACTAATATTACTGATGATATGGTAAGAGATGCAGAAACTATCCAGCAGGTTTTTCCTAAAATGCTTAAGTTTATTGGTGATTCAGTATTAGTTGCCCATAATGCAGAGTTTGATATAGGTTTTTTAAGACATTATGCTAAAGAATTAGGATATGATTTTGATTTTACCTATCTAGATACATTAACTCTAGCGCAGGATTTATTTCCAGAGTTTAAGACATATAAATTAGGCAGAATTGCAAAGAATTTAGGAATAAAAGTAGATGTTGCACATAGGGCCTTAGATGATGTTGATACAACTGTAAAAGTATTTAATATTATGCTGCAGATGTTAAAAGACAGAGGGGCGGAAAAATTAAAGGATATTGATATATATGCCTTAGACGAAGCATCAAAAGCAGTATCATACAAAAAGCTTAAAACATATCATGCCATAATTTTAGCAAAGGACTATGTTGGGCTTAAAAATTTATATAAGCTGGTTTCTTATTCGCATTTAGATTATTTTTATAAAAAACCTCGTATTTTAAAGAGTATGTATAAAAAGTATTCTGAAGGATTAATCTTAGGAAGTGCATGTAGTGAAGGAGAACTTTTCCAAGCAATACTCCTAGGAAAATCAGACGAAGAAATTGAGGCTATAGCAGCTGATTATGATTATTTAGAAATTCAGCCGCTAGGCAATGATGATTATTTAGTGAGAAATGAGGAAGTTCCTGATAGAGAGTATTTAAAGGAAATAAATAAAAAAATTATCAGCATAGCGGAAAAACAAAATAAATTGGTAGTAGCTACTGGGGATGTACACTTTATGGATCCAGAAGATGAGATATATAGGCGTATATTAGAAGCTGGCCAGGGTTTTAAGGATGCTGATAATCAAGCGCCATTATATTTAAGAACTACTGAAGAAATGCTGCAGGAATTTTCTTATTTAGGTGAGGAAAAAGCGTATGAGGTTGTAGTTGAAAACACTAATAAGATAGCCGATATGTGTGAACAAATAAGTCCGATTTCACCAGAAAAATGTCCGCCGCACATTGACGGCTGCGAGCAGACAATTAAAGATATAGCTTATGGAAAAGCGCATGAACTTTATGGAGATAAGCTTCCTGAAATAGTACAGGAAAGATTAGATAGAGAACTAGATTCAATAATATCTAATGGATTTTCAGTTATGTATATCATTGCCCAAAAACTAGTATGGAAATCTAATGAAGATGGATATCTAGTTGGTTCAAGAGGATCAGTAGGTTCTTCAGTGGTAGCATATATGACAGGTATAACGGAAGTTAATGCTTTGCCTCCACATTATAGGTGTCCTAACTGCAAATATTCTGATTTTAACGATTATGGTTATATGAATGGCTTTGATCTGCCAGATAAAAAGTGCCCTGAATGCGGGGAAAATATGGATAAGGATGGAATGGATATTCCATTTGAAACCTTCCTAGGGTTTAATGGAGATAAGGAACCTGATATAGATTTAAATTTCTCTGGAGAATACCAGGCAAAGGCTCATAGGTATACGGAAGTAATCTTTGGTAAGGGAACGACATTTAAAGCAGGGACTATCGGAACTATCGCCGAAAAAACAGCATTTGGCTATGTTAAAAAATATTATGATGAAAGAAATAAGAGTGTAAATAAAGCAGAAATAACTAGAATAGCTGTAGGCTGTACAGGAATAAAAAGAACTACAGGCCAGCATCCTGGAGGGATTATTGTTGTACCAAAAGGAAGAGAGATATTTGAATTCTGCCCAGTGCAGCATCCAGCAGATGATCCAGATTCAGATATTATCACTACTCATTTTGATTATCACTCTATAGACCAGAATCTATTAAAGCTTGATATACTAGGTCATGATGATCCTACAGTTATTAGAATGCTGCAGGATATTACAGGAATAAACCCTCATAAAATACCATTAGATGATAAAGAAACGATGTCTTTATTTTCTTCAACAAAAGCTTTGGGGGTAACAGAGCAGCAGATAAATTCCAAAGT
The DNA here is from genome assembly GCA_934777095.1 of uncultured Clostridium sp. Lineage (GTDB taxonomy): Bacteria > Bacillota > Clostridia > Clostridiales > Clostridiaceae > Clostridium. The sequence continues at coordinate 3,959 of CAKVNP010000190.1, forward strand.
AGGCACCTTTGGCATACCAGAGTTTGGTACAAAGTTTGTTAGGGGAATGCTGGTAGATACTATGCCAACAACTTTTTCAGATTTATTATGTATATCAGGACTATCTCATGGTACTGATGTGTGGCTGGGAAATGCTAAGGATTTAATTGATGGAGGAGTAATTACTAGTATAAGTGATGCAGTATGTTGTAGAGATGATATTATGGTTTATTTAATTAAAAAAGGATTACCAAAGAATACATCATTTAAAATAATGGAAACTGTCCGTAAAGGAAAGGCATTAAAAGATCCCGAAAAGTGGGCAGAGTATGAAGCGCTTATGAGGGAACATGAAGTACCAGAATGGTATATTGATTCTTGTAAAAAGATAAAATATATGTTTCCTAAGGCCCATGCAGCAGCATATGTAATGATGGCATTTAGAATTGCCTGGTTTAAAGTCCATGTACCTAAAGCATATTATGCAGCATATTTTTCTATTAGAGCAAAAGCTTTTGATGCCGAATTTATGATTTTCGGCAAAGAAAAGGTTAAGGAAAAAATGAATGAAATAATTATGCAGGGAAATGAGGCAGCTCCTAAGGATAAGGATATGTATGATGACTTGGAAATTGTTTTAGAAATGTATGAAAGAGGCTTTAAATTTTTACCTATTGATTTATACAAGTCTAATGCAACTAAATTTATTGTTGAAGACGAGGGCTTAAGGCCACCGTTAAATAGTATTTCAGGTATGGGAAATGTTGCAGCAGAATCTATATATAATGCTGTACATGAAGAAGTTCCTATAAGTTCCATTGATAATTTGAAAAAGAGAGCTAAAATAGGTAATTCTGCTACAGAACTGCTAAGAAAGTTTGGCTGTTTAAAAGGGCTTTCTGAAAGTGATCAAGTAAGTTTCTTTGATATGATTTAAGAATAGTGGGAGTAAAATCTCTTTCAAAAGAAGAATATATAGAACTGCAGCATTCTTTCTGCGTATGCAGCGATGATTAAATAAATTAATCAGTCCACAAATTTATTTTGTGGACTTTTTCTGTATAAAAAAATAGCTCATAAGAAAACTAAATAAAGGAAAGGAGGAATGAATATGTATGATTATTTTTTTCAATGGTTAAAAACTGCAACTAAAGACAGAGAACTTTACATAATAAAATTTATGGTTAATAATATTTAATTTAATTATATTTTACAGAAAAAATTCCAAAAAAGTATATACAAACCTATATTTAGCATTATAT
>CAKVNP010000191.1 GCA_934777095.1 uncultured Clostridium sp.
GCTTAGGAGTATTTCCGGAAGATTGTTTATATGTTGGAGATGGTGGTAGTTATGAATTAGAAACTGCTTCAGATATAGGTATGAAAGCTATCCAAGCAGTTTGGTATTTAAAAGAGGGAACACTTCAACCTTCAAAAAGAAAGAGTGATTTTGTACAAGCTGAAAGTCCTTTAGAAATACTACAATATATTTAATTATAAAAAAAGGAGCTATATTTTAAAGTATAGCTCCTATTTCTTTAGCTAAATAATTAGTTTTAAGTATTTTGTTTACTAAGAGGGTCAGCAAAATATAGCTGTTCCTTATTTAAGCTCTTATTAAGAGATATAGACATAAAAATAATAAAGTATCTTAATACTTAAAATTGTTTGCAAACACCATAAATTTATTGAGAAATTGGATAAACTTATGATGTTTTTCTATCTAAAAAATTAACAAAAATAAGAGCTAATAGTTTTCAGTAAATAGCTTGTCCATCCCTTAGCCAGAAAAAATAAAAGTGCTTTCTTACATATATTCAAAATGGTAAAATGATAATAGGAATATATTGGATATAAATGAGAATAGATAAAAATAAACTGATTTAGGTATATTGTGGAGGTAATAAAATGAATGTTGAAATTAGAAAATTGACACCTGAGCTGGCGGAAGAATATGTAAACTTTTTTGATACAACACCACATGATGATAAGAATCCTGATCATACTTGCTATTGTGTAAACTGGTGCAGTGTTGATCAACGTGCAAGAGTAGGTCATCCATCTAGTAATGGGAGGAGAGAAATGGCCATTGAATATGTTAAGAGTGGGAAACTTCAAGGATATTTAGCATATATGGATAATCGTATTGTTGGCTGGTGCAATGCTAATACTAAGACAGAATGTTTAAAATGTTTTGGCTGGACTTATTTTATACCTGTTGTAAATCAATTGAAAATTAACTAGCATGATAAAGTAAAAGCTATCTATTGTTTTGTTGTAGCACCTGAAATGCAGAGAAAGGGAATAGCAAAACAATTATTAAAGTATGTTTGTGAGGATGCAGCGAAAGATGGCTTTGATTATTTAGAGGCATATCCTGAAAAGGATGCTACAGTGGAATATATGCATTATGCAGGGGCTGAAAAAATGTATCAGGACTTAGGCTTCAATGTTTATGAAGATACAGGAGAAAAATTAGTAATGAGAAAGCAATTAAAGATATAGATGGATTAATACTCATTTTATGTCCAAATAATGTTGTAAACAGCAGACCAAGGTAAATCAATTAACTGTATACTTATAGGGGGCAAGAGGGTATGAAAACAGTAATATTTTATTTTACAGGGACAGGAAATAATTATTATATTGCAAAAAAATTGCAGGAATGTATAGAAAATGTGGACATATATCCTTTTCATTGTATAAAAGAAAAACCAGATCTGATAAATAATTATGAAAGAGTAATAGATTGTGTTCCCGTGTATTATTCTCACGTTCCACCATATGTTAGGGAAACATTAAAAGATATCAATTATGCAAAACAAAAAGAAATTATTACTATTGTGGGCTGTGGCGGGAATCGAGGCCATGCTATTGAGGATATGAGAGAATGTATTAATGCAACTGGCCAAAACGTTGTAGGCGAATATAAGGTTATTATGCCAGGAAATTATATTTTATCTTATAGTGCATTTCCTCAAATAATCCAGTCTATTGAAGATTATTTGGCAGATAGAAAAATCAAGAAAATAATTAAAGCAATAAAAAACCATAAGCTTACAGTATTAAAAAGGGAAGGCATATTTTATAAGAAAGAAAATGAACCTAGATTGCAAGATGCAATGAAGTCATTTGCTAAAATTGCTCAGCAATATGAGGTATCAGAAGAATGTGCTGGATGTGGAACATGCGTTGCAGTTTGTCCGGTAAATAATATAAGAATGGTTGATAAAAAGCCACAGTTTTCAGATAAATGTCAACAATGTATGGCTTGTATACAATGGTGTCCGAAAAAGTGTATTGATTATGAAAATAAAGTACTGGGGAAAAAACGCTATCATCATGCTGATGCCAAAGTGAGAGAGATTGCAGCAGCAAATCAGGGTAATTTGTGATCGTAATAAATGGCAATTAATTATTATTTAATTAGCTGTTATTATAGGGAAGAGAATCAAGAGTATGGTTCAAAAGCTATGTCTAAGTTATTAAGTACAATTGTTTTAGAATAAATGCTGAAAATACCATATTATATTATAGATTTATTGAACAGTACAGAATCAAATAATATTAAGGTTCTAAAATGTAGATAGTCAGAGTGTGTTTATGAAGAATTTTTTAATTAATTTAGGCTTTAATAGAAATGTTAAACAGTATGAAATTAGCTATGGAAAAGGTAAAAAAGAAGAATTATATCCTACTTGTGGTATTGGTGATTATCTTAAGCTTTTATCAAAAGAATAATGTACCCCTTTATTATAGAGGACATATACTATTATTAAATGAAGTTTATTTAAGGTATGGAAACTAAAAATAAAGGAGAAGGAAACGAATGAATAAGTGTAAAACTGCTTCAACAGGAAGCAAATGTTATAAGTGTGATTTTGAAAAAGAAACTATGTATAAAATGTATGTTGGTTTAAGTGATCAATACACTCATAGACAAAGGATTTCAACTAGGAGAGCTCTTTGTTATTTAATGAAAATATGCAGCAGATATTTTGCAGACTATACTGTATATCGAAGCATTAATGGGTACACAAGAAATAATAAGAGATACTGTGAGAATGGCTTTATCGTAGAGATATTTTCAAGTAAGTTAAAATGTGTTGAAAGAGTTGCAGCTATTTTAGCTAAAGTATTTAATCAAAGTCGTATATATATATCAAAATATGATATTATTGGGGAAAGCATACGTAATATTTAAGTTATATATATAGAAAGCGGACAAGAAATTGTCTGCTTTTTTAGTAAAAGGAATTTATTATTTATGACATACTGTTGTCATAGTTTTAGCTGTATAATAAAAGAAGAAAAGTTAAAATAATGATAAAGGGTGAATTAAGATGAGAGATGTTTATGAATTATGTCCTATTTTAGAAAATGAAAGCATTAACGGATCATAAAGAAAGTTCAATGTTAATGGATTTAAGTGTAGTTCATGAAAATAGAGATATAAATGAAATGCTTTATCTTTTAAATCATTCTATAGAAGTAAAGCATATAATATCATTTTTATATACTAACAGCAGAAATGAGGAAAATTTGGAATGTAAAAGGAATATAAGATCAAAATGTAGTGAATACTTAAATGGTTCAATTATAGAGGAATATGATAATGGTGATTTTAGATATGAATTTGAAGTGCCAGCAGAGGAACAGTTTTGGTATGGGGTGGTTCTTTCCTTTGGTAAGGATGCAAAAGTTATTAGTCCTTATGAAGTTATAGAAAAAATTAAGAATACCTTCAATGAGGTAATGGAGCTATATGGAGAGTAGAATAAGTTATTTTTAAACAGCAGGAATTTGCAAAAGTATTTATTAAAGATTTGAAATCAAGCATAGCATAATATTAAAGTTAATATTTTAGTTTTAGAGGTGTAGCGGGGTGCTATGCTTTTACTTTTTAGGAGGATTTAGATGAATCAAGAATTATGGAAAATATGTGTTGAATTTCATGGACATGAATGTCCAGGGCTAGCGATTGGTTTCAGGGCTTGTGAAATCGCAATGGAGAAGCTTAACTTAAAATTTTCTAAAGATGAAGAAATAGTGTGTGTCACTGAAAATGATGCATGTGGAGTAGATGCAGTGCAGGTTATTACAGGATGTACAATGGGGAAAGGAAACCTAATTTATCGAGGAACAGGGAAAATGGCCTTTTCATTTTTTGACCGAAAAAATAATAGAAATATAAGGCTTATCTATAAGGGATTAAAGATATTCAGTGATAGAAAAGAAAAACAGCAATTATTACGTTGATAATTTAATTTACACCTTTTCACTAAATGATACTTTTAATGAAGTAGAGCTATATTTAAATAAACCTTTAAATAATCATACAGCAGTTGTAATTGGCAGTGGAGAAGTGTATTTTACTTTTGAGTAGCTAGGTATTTTTTTAAGCTGATAATAAATAACCTTAGGTAATGCTATTATTTAGGTAAGTAAATTACCTAGATAATAGCTTTTTATTATTAAGAAAGTTCTTTAAGCTTTAAAGCAATTGTAGTGATCAGTGTGGCAAGAACTTTAGGATCTTCTTGGAAGTCATTTTTAATCCACGCCTCAATAATCCCGACAGCTCCATTGACAGCAAAACAGGTTAGATATTCTATAAAATTTCTATTCTGATCATTTAGATTACTTATTAAAATATTAATGTTATCTTGGTTTGCAATATATAAAATCCTTTTTAATATTTTATCATCCCCAACATTATTTAAGAGTATTTTACAAAAGTCTTTATTTTCTCTAGCCATTTCAAATATCTTAGTTAAAGCAGTTATAGTATCTTGGTTATGGGAATTTTCATTTAAGTATTCCATAACCTTCTCAAAAAAATCATCTTCCATTTTTTCAAGAAGATCAAAGGGATCATTATAATGAGCATAAAAAGTTCCGCGGTTAATATCGGCTTCCTTGCAAATATCAGTCACAGTGATTTTATGTATTTCTTTTTCTTTAAGAAGCTTAATTAAGCTTTCTCTAATAATCATTTTAGTATATAAAGTTCTACGATTTCCTTTTATTCCAGCCATGGATAGATTTCCTTCCTTAAGAAAAAATTATAATAAATATAATCATTAAATATACAAAAGAATAAAGTATGTCCATTTAATAATACATTTATCATATTTGATGATTGTTTTGTATATCAATTTTATTTATACTACAATGGTATCATTAAATATACAATGTGTCTATTAAATAACTTAAAGTATAATTAAAGGAGGATAAAGAATGTCATATATACAAGTAATAAATGAACATAAAAGATATAAGATGGGAGAAACGACTATTGTAGCGAATAATGGAATTACTTTTTCTATAGAGAAAGGCGAATTCGTAATAATACTAGGACCAAGTGGTGCAGGAAAATCTACTGTTTTAAATATTCTTGGAGGAATGGATAGTTGTGATGAAGGTCAAATAATAGTAGATGGAGTTGATATAGCAAAGTTTAATGATAAGCAGCTTACTACATATAGAAGAA
>CAKVNP010000192.1 GCA_934777095.1 uncultured Clostridium sp.
CTACTGCACTAATATCATGATCGTAATTTAATACTGTTGATACTGCATATCCTCCCCAGCTATGACCATATAACATAATTGGCAGCCCTTTAAACTTATCATTATTTTCAACATAAGTGATTGCCTTATCTAAATCAATAACTGCCTGTGGAATACCTTTTATGCTTCTGCCTTCACTTTCATCATTACCTGTAACATCATAAGTAAAGACCAAAAAATCATTTTTAGTTAAATAATCTATCTGATTCATATATGCCATATGGCCTGCCCCTAGGCCATGAGCTAATACTACCACACCCTTAGGTACCATCGTATCTTTATTATAATAGGTATATGCAGCTAATTTCTGCCCCTTATCTGACACTATTGAAGTTTTTTCTCTGGCAAGCCCTTCATAATCACTGATATCATTAATCCACCAGCCCCTCGTTTCATATCTCACACCAAAATTTTTTTCATATATTATGCTCGTAGCAGCCATCGGAATTATTAATACCACCATTACTACTAACGTTATAACAAAAGCTAAAATCCTTTTTTTCTTTTTATTCATATAATAACCCCCCTATTATTATATTTTTATTTAGTAACTATATTACTTCTGCTACAAAATCCATAATAAAATAACTGTAAAGTTTTGTATTCGTTTACAAAGCACTTTTGATGTTTTTCTTCTTAAATTAATTATATCACATTTATGTATTTTTTCCCTCAAAATAATAAAACATTTATTTTATCTCTTAAAATAAATGTTTTATTATTCCTTCTATCCTCTCAAATACTTCACCACATATTTCATTAAATTTTTTTCGTAGTTCATTTGATATTTTTAATGAGTATTCTATTCTCCCGATTTCTATGGTTATTACAGAACCCTTAATTTTTCGTCTTTCAGACCGTAATATTTTTATCAAATTAATATCATAGTCTGAACAGTTATTTTGTAAAAAACTATCACATTCCTCCAGTGTATATTTACATACCTGTCCAACTTCATTATTTAAATATGACGCATCTACAATAATTAAATAATCATCATCACCTAACTCTTCTAAAAACTCATAATAATCAATACCTGCTAAGATAACTTCAATATCTTCCGAAAGTTTTTCTATTTTATTTCTAAGCCTATTTATTACTTTAATTCCTATTCCATCATCACTTAACAATATATTGCCTATTGCGATAACCTTTATCATATTATCTCTATAGTCAGTGGTTTATATCTATCACTTATTATATGTGCTGCGCAATTTAAGCATGGATCAAAGCTTCTTACTATTCTGCCAACTTCCACCGGTTCTTTTATATTGTTAATTTCAGTTCCTATTAAAGCCTGTTCTACTGTCCCTTTTACTCCCTGTTGATCAGTAGGTGACATATTCCAAGTAGATGGCGGCAAGATGGTATAATTTTTCACCTTTTTATTTTCAATAGTCAGCCAGTGTCCTAAGGCTCCTCTTTCAGCTTCTATCAATTCCATTCCCTTCCCTGTTTCTGGCACCTGCCATACTTTCTGATCTGCTTTTCCAATCTTTAATCTGGCTAAAAGTTCACTTAATATGTTACATACTTTTTCTGCTTCATATGCTTTAGCTACAATTCTATCCATCACAGAAATACCTCTACTATAATTTCCACTTAAAGTCATTCTGGCAAGCGCACCAACTTCCATGGCATTTCCTTTATAGCGAGGTGCATTTATCCAAGTATATGCACCTGCTTTATTAGCATTTGGAGATATATTCCCATGCCCATATCATAATAGTCCTGATATTTCCTTGCTATTGTTTCAACATCTTCAATAAGCCTTCCACTAATAAACTCTTTTATTTTTAGCAATAAATATTTTACTTTTTCTATCTGCTGTATATCTATATTAGTAGTTATTCCGCCAAGCCATACTCCATGCGGATGTGGGGCTTTACCAGCCAGTATTGCAATAGCTTTATGCGATTCTCTGCTATATCTTATTGCTTCCTCATAATCTTTATTAATTTTTTTAGTTTCTTCAAAATCTAATCTATAATCAACTTCTTTAGGTGTCCTTTGTTTAAATAAGGGATTTACTTTAATTATTTCAGCATAATCAGGAAATACAAAAAAATATATATGCCTTCTCTCCTTCATCGCCTTGTATACTTTCAAAATATCTTATATTATATATCTGGATCCTCACCATTTAATAAAGAAATTATCTCTCCAAAACATCCTGAAGTCTCAAGCCATATTGCATTAATTCTTTGCCTATTTCCATTACTTATTTCCGTAGCAAGTGCTCTTAATCTATCTTTAATATCATTTTTTAAGAAGCTATTCTTCTGATTTTCTACTATTCCTAATTCACTGCTTTTAATTATTTTTACTGGAATTATAAACTTACCATCGCCCCTAATTAACATATATATTTCTCCCATCATTTATTTATATATTCTATGTGCAAAAATATTGATAAATTAAAAATTGGTATAAAAAAAACACTGTAAAAACAATTCGTTTTTACAGGGTCTATTAATTATTTAATTTTTTCCTTTTTAGCAAAGTAAGGAAGGATAAGTCCTAAAAGAATTAAGATAACTGGTGTGATTATATTTAGAATTAATTGGAATCTATCTTCTGAATACATTCCTCCAATACATGCAAATGCAGTAAATGCAAAACACCATACTCCTAGGATTATTCCTAAAGTATTACTCTTAACAAAGTAATAATCTCTGTGGAACTTGTCCCCAGCTTTCTTTAATGCAATATATGCTACAAATACCCATAAGTATCTAAGTGGCATACATACAGCATTTAATTTAACAAGCCATTTTACTAATTCATCAACACTACCAATTCCGAAAGCTGGAACGATAATTAATATTGATACAATTACAAAAATTAATTTGTGCCCGTTAACATATGCACCATTTTCATTCTTCTTGAATAATTTTTCTGGGATATATGTTCTATCTCCGCTATCAAGAAGCATACGTAATGGAGCATCAATTGAAATAATTAATACTGCAAATTGGCCTATCATATTTGTTACAGCATAAGCAATTACAAATAAGTTACCAACATGATAATATTCTCCAAGTTTTTGGAATGCATAATATGCACCATTAGTCATTAAATCACTTGGAATATTATTTGAATCAAACATCATACCTAATGAAATAGTTCCTAATATTGCAGTAACTGCTACCATTCCTGCAAGCGCTATCATTCCCTTAGAGAATCCTTTTGCTGGATCTTTCATTTCATTAACGTAAGGCGATATTTTTTCACATCCACCTACTGCAAATACTAAAATTGAAATACTTGTGAAAAATGCCATATCAAATTTAGGCATAAATGTTCCCCAAGACCAATCAATTGAATTTAAAGGTGCATTTGTTATTGCTGGTGCAGCTAACATTAAAAGAATAAATAATATTGACATAACAAACATTGAAGTACCTGCTAAAGTTGATAACTTCTTTAAAACGCTTGTCCCTTTTGATGCTAAATACATCGCAAAGATAAATATTGCTAAACAACATACTTGTAATAAAGTAGTGTTCATTGCACTTATTCTTTTATCTTGGAATATTGCCCAGCTTGTAGCTATCATAAAGCTATTTGGCTTTTGTGATAAATAAGGCATATGTACAATCCAATATGTCCATCCTGCATAGTATGCAAGTTTGGCACCTATTGTCTCATTAATCCATGAACTTACTCCACCACCGCAATCTTTAAATGCTGAACCTAATTCACCTACCATTAAAGCATATGGTATAAAATAAATTGCAAAGATTAACAACCATGCTACTATAGCCTGTAACCCATTGTACTCAGAGAATCCATTTATTACATTACCAAATCCCCATACCCCTGAGAATGCCATAAAAGCAAGGCTATACCACATAATTTTCTTATTGTTGTTTTCTGACATATCTTTTCTCCTTCGTTATATTATTTCGTTTAAATTGTATAATAAATCACATATTTTGTATATAGCCCTTTTTACATTTTTAGGAGTTTTTTTACAAAAACCATTGTATTTCGATTTCCGGCTCATCACTTTCATACTCTGCATCACTATTAATACTTTTCTGATTTTTCCATTTTAAAAACTCATAATAATTAAGTAGTTCTGCTAATATTTCTTCATCCTCTTCTTTTTTTAATACACTGATAACTTCTTCTGTAAATTGTTTCATCTTTCATCTGCCTTTCAAATTTATTTAATTATTTTATCCTAATGTATTATATTTTATCATAATAAAATATAAAAAAGACCAGCCAATATTAGCTGGTTTTTTTATAGTTAAAAAAAGCCATTATCGCCGAACGAACAATTTCGCTTTCAAAACTTTTTGTCAGCGCCTTACTTGGGTAATTATAATCTCTACTAGAAAATACAACTTGTAATGCACTTTCAAATTCTATACAAAAGTAGTCATATGCCTGTTCTATTGGATATGATTTCATTTGTATCTTTATTAATTCACTTACTTCTTTTAATGAAAAAACTTGTTTTAATATGCACACAATTATTAAATATGCTAGCTGTTGTTCATCATATTTTTTATCAATAGGCGCTGCAATAACCTTTTGCTTTACGTAATTATTTAGCATAGTAGGTGTCAAAAGATTTTCATCTTCATATATTTTAATATCCCTTAATTTACTTTCAATATAAATGATTACCTGATCCTTATATAAAGGTACTTTTGGTAGTTCAGAAAATCTAGGAAAGTGAAAATCTATTATTTTTTTTATTTCATTTTCATAATTCATTTCCATAAAATCACCACTTCATTACTATAATAATGCTGGATGCTTCTTTATCATCTGGATTGCTATTCCTCCTGGTCCTGCATGAGTAGTAAAAACAGGACTTAACATCTTAATTTCCACATCTGCATTTTTAATTTTTTCTATTATAGCATTTCTTGCAGCTTCTGACAATTCTAGTGAATCAGCATGACAGATATATATTTTATAATTGCTATCTGCTCCACATTTTAAAAACTCTTCGCATATTACATCAATTGCTTTGCTAAAAGTTCTTTTTGTGGTAAACTTTATTACCTTTGTTGAATCTTCAGATAAAGTCATTACAGGAACCAGCTTAATAGCTCCTCCAATTTTGCCCACTAAAGAAGATACTC
>CAKVNP010000193.1 GCA_934777095.1 uncultured Clostridium sp.
TTTGAAGTAACTGGTGAGTATTATACAATCTTAAGATTCCCCTTTGGCAGCAATAATAGTACATATAAATTAACTAAATCTATGGCTGACACTGTACATTGCAATAATTTTAAGATATATGACTGGACACAAGATACATTAGATGGTGCAAATCCCAACTCTTCTCCAGGCACTATATTAAACAGGGCAATTTCTAGTGATGATACTGTAGTTGTATTAATGCATACTTCAAATATAAATATGAATTCTGCTAATGCACTTCCAGCAATCATTAACTATTATAAATCACAGGGATATACTTTTAAAAAAATCACTCCTGAAACTGATGAACTTTATAAGATTACCCGTCCAAATTGTTAAAAAAAATGCTAATGATTTTTTCATTAGCATTTTCTTTATTAATTCAATATAACATCTTCGTGATGTCTAGCTAATTTTATAGCTCTCAAAACAGAAAAATAAAAAATAGTACTAAGGATTATTCCTTTAAATACACTCGACGAGCTAATACTCCACCAAACTCCATTAATCCCCAAAATTTCTGGTCTAGAAAGTATAATAGCAGCTGGCACTCTAAGCCCTGTAAATAGCACACTTATAATAGATGGTGTCATTGTTTTCCCAACACCAAAGAATGCACCTGTAGTAGTGATTTCTAAACACATAAATAATTGTGAATATCCTAAGATTCTTAAGTAATCAGCTCCCTGCTTAATAGCATCTGGCTCGCTGATAAATAGAGAAAATAACCATTCTCCTCCAAAAATCAGCAGTATAGTTGCAAAAGTTCCTAACACCGATGCTAAAGCAACAGTTTCAAGATATCCTTTATACACTCTATCAAACTTTTTAGCTCCATAATTCTGTCCTATAAAAGCTGTCAGTGCACAAGAAAATCCCTCTGCTGTCATCCATGAAATAGATTCAATCTGTGATCCTAGTTTCTGCACTGCGATAGGTGTAGGACCCCAAACAGCAATAATTCTGCCTATAAGCATTGCGAAAAATGAAAACAAGCAGCTCTGTACTGCTGAAGGCGTACCCCATTTTACTATTTTTCCTATTATGCCTTTTTCTATATACCTCAATTTACTTTTATCAAATTTATATCCCATTTTGATAAATACTATGACAAATAAGATAGTAACTATAAATTGTGCTGTTACAGTGGCTATAGCTGCCCCTGCTACTCCCATAGAAGGTATTCCACCTATTCCAAAAATCAAGATTGGGTCTAAGACAATATTGGTTATAAGTCCAATAGTATTTACAATGAAAGGAACCCTGCTATTTCCTGTTGCCGTAATAATTCCCGTAAATTGTGGATTTAAAAATGCACAAATCATTCCAATAGATACTATAACTAAATATTCTATTGCCATGCTAATAACTTCTTCATCTCCTAAATTAAAGAAATGAATTAATTTTTCCTTGAATAAAAGTAATATTAGAGTATAAACGACTGCCATAATTATACACATAAAAATACTATTATAAATAAACTTATTCTTCTTTTTATAATTCTGTTCACCAATTGATTGGGCTACTCCCACTTGTGCTCCTGTTTTCGTTACCATCACTAAAGAATTTCCAAACCAGGTAAAAAAACCTGCCGTTCCTACAGCTGCTAAAGCACCACTTCCCATTCTCCCTATCCATAGCATATCAACTAAACTATATGCCATTTGAATAAATGATGTTCCTAAAATAGGCAGTGATAACACTATAATTGTCTTAAAAATACTTCCTTTAGTTAAATCTACTTTTTTATTCATTAGTACCCCCTTATAATTTTTAACCTCAAAATTAAAGAAACTCCCTAAGGAGTTTCATAATAAACAATTTATAAAACTATCTAGCTAATAGCTTCATAGCCTCTTCAAATCTTGCAGATTAACATACTTTCAGTTATTTCTATTTCTATGTATTTACCTAATTATCCATAAACATTAAGTAAATCATTAAAATAGCTTATAATGCTTCCTTCTCTTAATTGAACTTCCGATAAATTGAAGGCTATTTTAAAATCATCATATCCTTGATCAATTAGATATTTTATCTTGAAAAAACTGATATTGATTTTTACCATTAGTCTTTACCATAGCCATAGCAGCTTCTGAATTCCTAAATAACACCTCAAAATCCTGCCCATCATCTGGATACATTGATATACCTATACTAGTAGTTACATAAATATGTTTACCTAGTATTTCATATGACTTGTTAAATATTTCGTTTATAGCTTTAATTCTTTCTTCACAGGAATTCAAGGATTCTACTTCTGGAATAAATATTAGAAATTGATCTCCCAGCAACCTGCATAAAAAATCTTTTCTATTGATAGATTCTTTAATTCTTCCGAGATTATTTTTAAAAACAAATCTCTACATTGTTCTTTTGTTAACTTTACAATAAAACTATCAACACCTACAATCTCTTTATTATTGCCATAAAGCGTTACTACCCCAGTTGAAAAATTAAAGTCCATAAATAACCCTGTTATTTCATTAAAGAAATCTGTAGTATTTTTGATATCATTTGTTAATAAATCATATTTTTCAATACTACATACTCCTAAGTGGTTTTATACCTCTGTATTTTCTTCTGTTTCCTCTTTAGCCTTAACTTTTTCCTTATTGTCATCAATTAAAACTTTGGCTAATGCTGCTGATGCAGCTACAAGTACTGCAAGTTTGAAACCTTTACCTATTCCCATCCTTTTCACCTCACATACTTATTACTTCATTACATTTAAAGTAATTATACATTTTTTTTATTTAATAGTAAATTACCTAAATTGATTAATCTCTCTATTATAACTATATCCTATCTTTTCAAGCTTTTCTTCTAATAAAGCTTTATTTATCCCTAAATCTTCACAATAATCTTCTAAGCTTCCATAATAATCTCTTAATTTTAAATTTACCATACTTAATAAAATATTAGGATCCATACTTAATAAACTTTCTCCACTCATCTGTTTTCTCCTTTATTTATCAAAAACACTTTATTTTATAATATTATTATAATAAATATTTGCTATAATAAAAACCATTTTGAAAACTTTACCTAATAATAAAGTCCAAAATGGTTTCAATTATGTTATAAAACACAATGAATAAAAATTATCTATCTTTATTATTATGTTTATGTTCCTTACTTATTTCCGGAACTGGTGGAACATCATTTTTCTTTGGAGCTTGATAATGATTTTGTTCCCAAGATGCGTTTTGATGTTTTTTAGCCATAATATCACCTCTACTATAGTATTAGTAATATCATTTACATTTATTCTAATGGATTTTCTGGATCTAAGAATGAGTATTTTTCGCCATCCTTTTCCCAACCTAAGATAGAATTCATGTTAACATTAGTAGCCGCTTTAAAAATAGATTTATCTACGTCATTAAAGGTCTTTTTAAGTTCAGCTATCATATCTTTAATCTCATGTCTCTTATTTCCTATTTTTTCAGCAGCAACCATACATGCACAGTTTAATGGCCAAATACCTGAATATTTAATGAATCTAATTATTGCTTCTTCCTCAATTAAGTAAAGTGGTCTGATAAGCTCTATTCCTTCAAAGTTATCCGCTTGAAGCTTTGGTAACATTGTCTTAAAGTTACCCGCATATAAAACATTCAGCATTGTAGTCTCAATAACATCATTATAGTGGTGTCCTAATGCCAATTTATTACATCCTAATTCTCTAGCTTTATTATATAATGAACCTCTTCTCATTCTTGCGCATAAATAACAAGGATAATCCTTAGCTTTTTCGTCTATAATTTCAAATATTTTAGATTCATATATATGAACTGGAATATTTAAATGTTCACAGTTTTCAATAAGTAATTCCTTTATTTGAGGATGGTATCCTGGATCCATTGCGATAAATTCTAATTCAAACTTAGTCTTACCGTGCTTTTGCAACTCCTGAAACAGTTTTGCCATAAGAAGAGAATCCTTTCCTCCAGATATGGCAACTGCTATTCTATCTCCTTCTTCAACAAGATTATATTCTTTGATAGCCTTAATAAATTTAGACCATATTGGCTTTCTATATCTTTTTACTATGCTTCTTTCTATTTCTGCAAGAGTCTTTTTTTCTTCTTCTGGTACTATTCTTGGGCATCCTTGTCCTGCTATCCCACTCATTTTATCACCTCATATTTTTACTGACCTTATATGTTTTCTCGTCCGTTCTAGTATTTTACTAAACTATTTTACTTAAAATACATTATAAAAGCAACCTCTAGTACATAATGCGTATTAAATACTTAAGTGCTCTATAGTAAGCTCTACATCATAAACATTCTCCTGTTTAATATTCTTACCAATTAGTATATTATAATAATCTTCAATGGAAATAATTTCACACCCATACTTTCGAGCTTTATTAAGCTTGCTTCCTGGCTTTTCACCAACAATCAATAAATCTGTCCTCTTTGTTACAGTTCCCTCAACTCTTGCTCCTGAATTTTTAGCAAACTGGGCAAGTTCCCATCTTACTGTGAACCCTCTACCAGTAAAGACAACAATTTTATCTTGCAACACCTTTCTAGCCTCATTAAAATCGAACCTTCTAAAATCCACTCTTTCTATCATCTCTTTAGTATCATCCTTATATATTAAATCTCATCTATTTCATTATATATATTACTATTTATTTAACACCATTTATTTTTTTCCATATAACCCTTTTAAAGTAATACCTATTCCCGCTGCTGTAAGTCCAAACATCATTATTGTTTCAAACATACTAATAGGTTTAAAGTATATTCTAAGTCCAGCTAATATTCCAAGAAGTATTATTAGAACTCCTAAAACTATCAAAATCCAGCCTATTATTGATTTACCCTTAAAAAATATTAGAATTATTCCTATTAACAATGGAAGAAAAACAAGACCTTGTGGCGGTTCAAATCCTATATACCTATAAAGAGAAAATCCTGTACTAACTACTGTATTTTGAAATATTAAATATACCCCTAGACAAAATACAATAATTCCGCAAAAAAAAGTGAATATATTCCCTCTTGGTTCCTGTGAATTATCTTGCCTATATAAATCATCATTTTTATTTCGTTTCATTTCATAAATCCCCCTAATAAAAGTAATAATTATATTG
>CAKVNP010000194.1 GCA_934777095.1 uncultured Clostridium sp.
ATATAACGCATGAAGCGGAAATGTTACTGAGTGGCTTGCAGATAATGAATATTCAGATGATGGAGTTACCTTAAAGTATATTCCGTTTAATGAAACTAAAAAATACGTCGATAAAATTAATGTAAATTATAAAATATATCAATACCTTTATGGTGATGAGTAAAAAGAGTTCCTCTTTATGAGGAGCTTTTTTTACTAAAATTTATTAGTACGCTATAATGTTATTGGAAATATTTATTAATAAGGTTATAAAATGGAGAGATAAAATTATGTATAGAATTATGATAGTAGATGATAATGAAGAGCTGCAAAATGAAATAGGAAATTTATTAAGAAGAAGCGGATATTCAATTTTAAAGCCAAAGGAATTTACGAATATAGCAGCATTAGTAAAAGATGATAAGCCAGATTTAATTTTATTAGATATAAATTTACCTAATGATGATGGTTTTAAAATATGCACTGAGATACGCAGCTTTTCAAAAGTACCAATAATATTCATTACCAGCAGAAACACAAATATTGATGAACTTATGGGAATAACCTTAGGTGGTGATGATTTTATTACTAAACCTTATAATACCCAGATTCTTTTAGCTAGAATTAATTCACTTATTAAGAGGGCATATCCTGAAGATTCAAAGATGGATATTATTGAGCATAATGGACTTAAATTAAATCTTTTAACAAGTACAATTGAGCATAATGGAATGAGTGAAGAACTTACTAAAAATGAATTTAAAATACTATATTATTTATTAACTAATAAGGGGAAAATTCTTTCAAGAGTAGAAATTATGGAGTATTTATGGGATAGTTCAATGTTTGTAAATGATAATACTCTTACCGTAAATATTACGAGAATAAGAAATAAAATAGAGGGAATAGGTCTGAAAGATTTTATTAAAACCAAAAGAGGGCAAGGGTATATAATATGAGTTTAAAAGAGTATTTAAAAAGCAGGCTTGGATTGATAATAGTAAATATTATTGCCTTAATTAGTTTATCAATCTTTCTCTTAAGTGTGGGCAATGTTTTTCAAATTATTTTAATAGTTTCAGTGGTCTGGATTATTGTTTTAGCTTTATGTTTAATTTTTTCTTATAAAAAAAGAAAAGATTACTTTACAATAATAAATAAGAGTGTCTCTAATATAGATAAAAAGTACTTAATAAGTGAAGTATTAAAAATACCGCCTTTTATTGAATCAGTACCATATTATTTTCTGTTGAAAAAGTCTAGTAAATCTATGAGGGAAGAAATTAATAAAGAAAAATCCAGGCTTAAAGATTATAAGGAATATATTGAGCAGTGGATTCATGAGGTGAAAACTCCTATATCACTTATAAAATTAATTGAAGAAAATAATAGGACAGCAAAATCTTCAGCAATACTTATGCAATTAGAAGAAATTGAGCGATATGTGGAACAAGCATTGTTTTATGCTAGAAGTGAAGATGTGGAAAAAGATTATCTGATAAAAGAAATAAGTCTGCAGCATTCTGTAAATAGTGTAATTACAAGAAATAAGCAGGGATTTATCTTAAATAACATAGATATTGAAATTGCTGATATAGATAGACAGGTATATTGTGATAGCAAATGGCTTGAATTTGTATTAAATCAAATTGTAGTAAATGCTATAAAATATAGGAGTAAGGAAAAGCCAAAGGTTAAAGTATATGTAAATGATATAAAAAATGGAATTGAATTAATTATTGAGGATAATGGAATAGGTATACCTTCAGATGAAATAGAAAGGGTATTTGAAAAAGGCTTTACAGGAAATGCAGGACGATTAAATAATAGTAAATCTACCGGATTAGGTTTATATTTATGTAAAAAATTATGTGACAAATTAGGACTATTAATAGGTATAGAATCTAGAATAAATAGTTTCACCAAGGTAATAATAACTTTTCCTAAGGGGAGTTTTTGTAAATTTTAAGTAGGGAAATGTTACAATAACGTAACTTAAAAGTAATCTTAAATCGAATCTAATGTTTAGGAGATAAGTTAAAATATCATTGAGGTGATAAGAATGAATGAAGTATTAAAAATAAGTAAAATTGAAAAGTATTATGGCAACAAAGGAAATATAGTTAAAGCAATTGATGATATAAGTTTTAATGTGAAGAAAGGTGAGTTTGTAGGGGTAATGGGTCCATCAGGATCAGGGAAGACAACATTGCTTAATATGATAGCAACAATTGATGATGTTAGTTCAGGGAATATTTATTTAGATGGAAAAGATCTCACAGAAATAAATCCAAAGGATATAGCAAAGTTTAGAAGAGAAAATTTAGGCTTTATCTTTCAAGATTTTAACTTATTGGACACATTGACTATTCAGGAAAATATAGCTTTAGCACTTACCATAAAGAAAGCAAAGAAAAGTGAAATAGATAATAAAGTATTAAATGTGGCAAAGCAGCTTGAAATAGAAAAATTGCTTGCCAAATACCCTTATGAAATATCAGGAGGGCAAAAACAAAGAACTGCCTGCGCAAGAGCATTAGTTACAAATCCTAAAATTATCTTAGCAGATGAACCAACAGGAGCTCTTGATTCTAAATCAGCACAAATGCTAATAGAAATGATGTCAGAATTAAATAAAGATTTAGGCGCAACTATATTAATGGTAACCCATGATTCATTTACAGCTAGTTATTGTGATAGGATATTATTTATTAAGGATGGAAAGATATTTACTGAATTAACTAGAGGCGAAGATTCACGTAGACAATTCTTTAATAAGATATTAGATGTAGTAGCATTATTAGGCGGTGATGTAAGAGATGTACGCTAAATTAGCCTTAGAAAATGCAAAAAAATCTATTAAGGATTATTTAATTTATTTTATTACCATTACTATATGCGTAAGTTTATTTTATGCAATTACATCACTTTCAAGCTCAAGCTATGAATTGATTACAGAAAAATCTTATAATTTCAGGAACTTAAAATTAATCTTAAAGTATTCAACTTATATAATTTCAGCAATTCTTATTTTACTTATTTCATATGTAAATAAATATATGATAAGAAGGCGTCAGAGAGAATTTGCCACATATATCTTACTTGGGGCAGAACAAAAAAACGTAGCATTAATGTTTTTTGCTGAAACTCTAGTAATTGGGTTTTTAGCTATAGTAGCAGGGATATTTATTGGTACTTTATTTTCGCAGGTAATAACTGCTATAGTGCTTATAAGTGCAAAACAAGAAGTGGTATTTCATTTTAAGTTATATATGGATACAGTAGCAATTACCTTTATTTTTTTTATAGCTATGTTTTGTATAATTGGATTATTTAATGTAAAAGTTTTAAGAAAAATAAAACTTATAAATATGTTAAATGCTAACAAGCAGATAGAATTTCAATTTAAACGTAGTGGTAAAGTATATAGCATAGTGTTTGCCTTGTCAGTATTGCTATATTCAGTAGGCGGTTATTGTACTTATAAAATAATAAATTCAAAGGCTGATTACAGTATCGGAACAATGAAATATATAGCTATCTCACTATTTGCTTTTATAATAGGAACGTATGCCTTATTTTATTCTATATCATATATATTAATCTATATAAAGGAGAAATGGATTAATTTTAAATATGAAGGAACAAATTTATTTTTACTAGGATCAATTATTTCTAAAATAAAAACAGCACCAATATTAATGGCTACTATTTCAATGACTTTTTTAGGTGCTATGATAAGTTTTATAATAACACTTATTATGGCTCAATGGGCATTAGGATATTTAGATATGAGAGTTCCTTATGATATTGATATAAGGAATACTTATAGTAATGGATTTTTAAATGAAAATAAGATAACGGATATGAATGAGCTACCTAAATTGCAGTATGGTGAAATAATAGATTATTTGAATAATAAAGGTTATGATGTAGATACCTACTGCCAGGTAGAAAAATATTTATTAAATGAAAATAGTTCTAATAGTGCTGAGATAAATAATGCTCCCCCAATAGCCATAAGAGTAAGTGATTTTAATAAATTACGAAGTATGTTAGGATATAAGGAAATTACTCTTAAGGATAATGAATTTACAACTCAGTGGTATAGCATAGTTAAAGATGAAGATATAAATAATTTTGTTAAAAATAATTCAAGTCTAAATATAAATGGGGAAGCATTAAAAATAAGTAATAATTCAAATTATAAAGATACTATTGGAGAAGGATTTTATACAAATTCAGATTGTATCTTAATTTTACCTGATGAGGTATGTGATGATCTTGTAGTAAAAGAAACAAATTTTTTATTTAATCTTAAAAGTGATATGAGCTACGAGGAAATAAATGATTTTCAAAATAATTATATTTATGATTGGTTTAGAAGTAATAATAATGAATTTGTAAAGAAATATAGTACTGCTGATTATGATGCAACATATAGCGTAATTGATATAAGAATAAAAGAAGCAGAAGTTAATAATATTTTAAATATTACATTGGCAATGAGAATTCTTGGAATATACTTAGGTGTAGTATTGCTGATGATAAGTTTAACTATTTTATCACTTAGCCAGCTGATTGATTCAGTGGAGCATAAAGATAGATTTAATGTTATTAGAAAACTGGGAGTTGAAGATAGGGAAGTAAATAAGATTATCTTAAAGCAGATTTCAATATATTTTATAGTACCAATTGTAATAGGGATAGTTGGCGCAGCAATATTTGTATATGATTATTATTTGTTTTATGAGGAAGTAATTAAGACTTATGTTGGAGATAAAGCATTTATTTTGAGTATAGCTGTCGGCATTATTACAATGATTAGTGTTTATATATGTTACTTTGGAGGAACGTATTATACTTTTAAAAGAAATGTTAATCTAAAATCAATATAAAAGAAGAATGAGACGGACAAGTATTATCTTGTCTGTTTTATTTATAAGTTTTTTTAAGTAAATGGAATAAATTTGAAAATAATATACAATAAATGTATGGTGAAAATTTGAAGAGGCGTGAGAGGGGGATTACAATGAGGTTTTATAAGAAAGAGGTAAAATTAAAAGATGGGACAAGGTGTATATTAAGAAGTCCTGAGGAAAATGATGCAAAAGATATGATAGAGTATATAAAAATGACTTCAGGGGAAACT
>CAKVNP010000195.1 GCA_934777095.1 uncultured Clostridium sp.
AGAAAATACATTAAAGAAGTATGCGACACAGTATATGAACTTACTAAACAAGGACTAAATGAAATAAATAATGACGAGTTTAATTAATTATGAATTATGAATGATGAATGATGAATTAAGGATAAAACTCCAAAGGAGTTTTTAATGATATTTTAAGGAACTCCCTAAGGAGTTCCAACATTAATTCATCATTAAAAAATCTATGAATTAAGTACAGTTAATAGTTTTTTAACCCATTCTTCAGGAAGTGACATTGACCCAATAGATCCGTGTCCATAATCATCTTCCATTCCATGGCTGTCTGATCCACATGAAGATATAAGATTATTATCTTTAGCAAAGTTTAAGAACTTTTCAGTATCAGCTTCAGTATTTAAAGCATATACGCCTTCTAATCCATCGAAACCAAGTTTAACAACATCTTGATATCTATTCTTTTTTAGAAGTACAGGGTGAGCTAAAACAACTATTGCATTATATTTTCTAAGTAATGCTATACCATCTTCTGTAGACATTTTATTAGCGGGTACAAATGCTTTGCAGTCATCTCCAATAAAGTTATTAAAGATGTATTCTTTATCATAAGGATAGCCAGCTTCAATGATAGTTTTTGCTATATGAGGTCTTGCTATAGTATCTTTACCATTCTTTAAGATATTTTCAACAGTAATATGAATATCATAATATTTAGCTAATCTATCTACTATTTCTTCAGCCCTTTTAATTCTTTTAAGTTTAATATCTTCTAAAAAGTCATGAAGTTCCTGAGATTTATATTCATCTCCTTTAAAGAAACCTAATACATGGACAGATTCTTTATTATGTACAGTTGAAAGCTCTATACCAGGAATAAAATTAACTCCAAGTTCCTCGCATTTTTCTTTTGCTTCTTCAATACCAGATAAAGTATCATGGTCAGTTAAAGCTAAATATTTAACACCTTTTTCATGAGCTTTTTCAGCAACTAACGAAGGAGCATATTGTCCATCTGAAGCTGTTGAATGTGTATGTAAATCACAAATTACCATAATTGTTTAAAACTCCTTTCAGTATATAGTTTTGCACTATATAAAAGCTATGTTATAATTTATACATTAATTATTGTAGCATAAATGAGAAGAATTTTCAGAAAAAACTTAGGAGGAACCAGATGCTGTTAATGATAGACAACTATGATTCTTTTGTATATAACTTGATGCGATATTTTGCCGAATTAGACCAAGAAGTTATGATTGTAAGAAATGATAAAATTACCTTAGAGGAAATAGAGAAAATTAAGCCATCAGGAATAATTATATCACCAGGACCAAAGTCTCCAAAGGATGCAGGTATAAGTCTTGAAATACTCGAAAAGTTTAAAGGGGAAATTCCCATACTAGGAATATGCCTAGGACATCAATGTATTGGACATTACTTTGGCTCACAAGTAGTTAAGGGAGAAAAGCCTGTTCATGGAAAGATAAGCTATATAAAGCATAATGGCAGTGGTGTTTTTAAGGAGATAAAGAATCCATTAAGGGTAACAAGATATCATTCATTAGTAGTAGATAGTAAAATGCTAGGAGAAGATTTAGAAGTTACGGCAGAAACTGAAGATGGAGTGATTATGGGATTAAGGCATAAACAATATGAAATACATGGAGTACAATTCCATCCTGAAGCGGAAATGACAGAAGAGGGACATGCTTTATTAAATAATTTTATTAAAATAACAAAGGATATAAACAACAATGATAATTAAGGAATTTAAAACTACACTAAATCCATTGGAAGTATATAATATATTTAAAAATGAAATAAATACAATACTATTAGATAGTTCTAAGGAAGATAAAGATTTATCAAAATATTCATTTATAGGCATTAATCCGTTTCTAATATTTGAAAGTTATGGAGAAGACACATATATAAATGGAGAAAAGATAGCGGGAAATCCATTTGAAATTTTAGAAGGATTATTAGTAAAGTATAAATATGAAGATAATAGAGAGGATATTCCTCTTAAGTCAGGAGCAATAGGATATATATCATATGATACAGGAAGAACTTTAGAAGTAATTCCTGATACATCAGCAGAAGATTTTTCAGTGCCAGATATGAGATTTGTTTTTTATAAAAATATTATAGCTTTTGATTTAATAAATAATAAAAACTATCTAACTTCTATAGGAGATGGTAAAGAGTTAATAGAAATAATTTGTAGAATAGAAAATGGTAAAAAACTTGCAGAAGAGTATATAGAAGAAAAGGATACAAAGTTTATTTCTAATTTTACTAAAGATGAATATAAAAAGGCTATTACTAAATTAAAAGATTATATTACGGCAGGAGATGTCTACATAGCTAATATGACACAGAGATTCACTTGTGAATGCAGCCATGATCCATTTCAAGTATATAAGAATCTTAGAACAATAAATAAAGCTCCTTTTGCAGCGTATATGAACTTTGCAGACTTTAAGATTATCAGTTCATCACCTGAAAGATTTATTCAAGTGAAGGATAAAAAGGCACATACAAGGCCAATAAAGGGAACTAGGCCAAGATCACAAAATCCTGTGGAAGATGAAAAGAATAAGCAGGAACTTATTAATAGTGAAAAGGATAAGGCTGAACTTTTAATGGTAGTGGACCTTGAAAGAAATGATTTCAGTAAAGTATGTAAAAAGAATACTGTAAAGGTAACAGAGCTTTTTGCATTAGAAGAATATGCAACTGTATTTCACCTTGTTTCCACAGTAGAAGGTGAGCTACAGGACGAAGTATCAGCGGTAAAATGCATGAAAGAATGTTTCCCAGGAGGTTCAATTACAGGAACACCTAAAATTAGGGCGATGGAAATAATTGAAGAATTGGAAGGATTAAAAAGAAATATTTATACAGGAGCCATGGGATATTTTGATTTTAATGGGAATAGTGATTTTAATATAGCTATCAGGACAATTGTTCAAAAAGATAATAAAGCCTATTTTGGAGTTGGCGGCGGAATAACTTGTGAATCAGATGAAGAGGAAGAATATAATGAAACGCTGGATAAGGCAAAAGCATTAATGAAGGTATTATAAATGAGAGAAATAATATATTTAAAAGAAAAAGCTAAAATTGATGGCGGAATATTTTTTGGAAAAGGTGTTTTTGAAACAATATTGATTAAGGATAAACCTATATTTTTAAATGAGCATATTAAAAGGCTTAATGAAGCAATAGAAAAACTTGCAATAGGTGAAGCTATTAATTCAAATAATGTAGAGCAGTTTATTAAAGAAAATAATATAAAGAATACCGTACTGAAAATATTAATTACTGAAAAAAATATTATTTACACCACTAGAAAAAATAAATATACTAAGGAAGATTATAAAAATGGATTTAGACTGAAGTTTTCAGAAGTATTAAGAAATCCAACATCGATGCTTACATATATAAAAAGCATAAATTATCTAGAAAACTTAATTGAGTATGAAAAAGCTCAAAATAAAGGGTATAATGAAGCTATATTTTTAAATATTGAAGGAAATGTAGCAGAAGGGTGTACGACTAATATATTTTTAGTTAAAAATAATAAATTAATTACGCCAAAAGTATCATCGGGAATATTGCCAGGTGTGGTAAGACAATGGGTGATAGACAATTACAGCTGTGAAGAGAAATATATTACAAAGGATGAACTTTTACACGCGGATGAAGTATTCTTGACGAATTCAGTAGTAGGAATAATTAAAGTGTCAAGTATAGAAGAGATACAATTTAAAGACAATGTAACAGAAGACATAAGGAAAGTTTATAATAATATAGTACTTGGAGGTAAATAGAGGGATGGATAAAGAAAAAATAATGGAAGGCGTAAGGCTTATCTTAGAAGGTATTGGGGAAGATGTAAATAGAGAAGGTTTATTAGAGACTCCAGATAGAATAGCTAGAATGTATGAAGAAATTTTTTCAGGACTAGGAAAAGATGCAGAAGAAATATTATCAAAAACATTTGAAGTAGACAGCAATGATATAGTCATCGAAAAGGATATTACATATTATTCTATGTGTGAGCATCATATTGTACCTTTCTTTGGAAGAGCTCACATAGCATATATTCCAAGAGGAAGAGTTGTTGGCTTATCAAAGCTTGCTAGAACAGTAGATTTATATGCGAGAAAGCCTCAATTACAGGAAAGATTATCTGCGGAAGTTGCAGATGCAATAATGAAATATTTAGATGCTGAAGGTGTAATGGTAGTTATTGAAGGTGAACATACCTGCATGACTATGAGAGGCGTTAAAAAGCCAGGAACAAAAACTACTACTATTACCTGCAGAGGGGTATTTAAGGAAAATGCTGATCTTAGAAGAGAAGTAATGATGATGATTAAGGAATAGGTGTTTATATTGGAAAAAGTAAATGCTATTTTAAATAATAGAACGTATAAAGAATATTTAAATAAACTTGCACAGCTAGAAAAGGACAGGATTTTCTGTAATCATAATATGGAGCATTTTTTAGATATGGCTAGAATTGCTTATATTATGGTTTTAGAAGAGGGGCTTTTATATTCAAAGGAAATTATCTATGCTATAGGTCTTCTGCATGATATAGGACGTGTTAAGCAATATGAAGAAGGTATATCACATGAAGAGGCTGGCTATGAAATATCAAAGGATATTTTAAAGGAAACAGGCTTTACTAAAGATGAGTGTGCAATAATTTTGGAGGGAATAAAAAATCATCGTAATTCAGAAAGTAATGATTTAAATTCCATTATATATAAAAGTGATAAGCTATCTAGAAGATGTTTTGACTGTAAGGCTTCTAAGGAATGCAACTGGGATATGGAAAAGCGAAATCTAGAAATAAAGTATTAATATAAAGGGGACAAAAGAGATGAAAGTAAGAAATACTGAATTTAACTTTGGAGAAAGAACATATATCATGGGAATATTAAATGTCACTCCAGATTCATTTTCAGATGGTGGAAAATTTAATGAGGTGAATGCAGCAATTACCCAAGCTAAAAGGCTAGTGGAAGAAGGAGCAGATATTATTGATATAGGTGGAGAATCTACTAGGCCAGGAGCTAAGACAGTAACTATTGAGGAAGAAATAGCTAGAGTAGTGCCAGTAATTGAAGCT
>CAKVNP010000196.1 GCA_934777095.1 uncultured Clostridium sp.
GGGGGATCATTATCAGCAGCAGACATCGTGACAGTGCTATTTTTTAAGGAAATGAATATTGATGCAAAAAATCCACAAAATCCGGATAGAGATAGATTTGTGCTATCAAAAGGACATGCAGCACCAGTTTTATATAGTGCTTTAGCAAGGAAAGGATTCTTCCCAGTTGAAGAGTTAATGACTTTAAGAAAATATGGCTCAAGACTACAAGGACATCCTAGTATGAGATATCTTCCAGGTATAGATATGTCAACAGGATCATTAGGTCAAGGGATTTCAGCAGCAGCTGGTATGGCTTTAGCTGGTAAAATAGATAAAAAAGATTATAGAGTATACACTATATTAGGAGATGGAGAATTAGAAGAAGGTCAAGTATGGGAGGCAGCAATGTGTGCAGCTCACTATAAATTAGATAATTTGACAGCTTTTATAGATTTTAATGGATTACAAATAGATGGTAATATATCTGAAGTTATGAATCCTTGTCCAATAGATAAGAAATTTGAAGCTTTTGGTTGGAATGTATTAGTTATTGATGGACATAATTATGATGAAATAATAGATGCAATAGAAAAAGCTAAGAATTGCAAGGAAAAACCAACAGCTGTTATTTGTAATACTGTAAAAGGAAAAGGTGTATCTTTCATGGAAAATCAAGCTTCATGGCATGGTACAGCACCAAGTAAGGAGCAATGTAAGATAGCTATCGATGAAATTGGAGGGGATCTATAATGGGTAAAAAAATTGCAACAAGAGAAGCTTATGGAAAAGCATTAGCAGGATTAGCATCCACTAATGAAAATATAGTAGTATTAGATGCTGATTTATCAAAATCTACAAAAACAGCTGATTTTAAAGCAGTTTGTCCAGAAAGATTTTTTAATATGGGTATCGCAGAAGGAAATATGATGGGAGTTGCTGCAGGACTTTCTACATGCGGAAAAATTCCTTTTGTCAGCACATTCGCTATGTTTGCTGCAGGAAGAGCCTTTGAGCAGATAAGAAATTCAATCTGTTATCCAAAATTAAATGTTAAAGTTTGTGCTACACATGCTGGCTTAACTGTTGGTGAAGATGGAGCATCACATCAGACAGTAGAAGATTTAGCATTAATGAGAAGCATACCAAATATGGTGGTAATTTCTCCTGCAGATGCCGTTGAAACAAAAGCTGCAATAGAAGCTATAGCTGAGTATGATGGACCTTGCTATGTAAGATTAGGAAGAGCAGCAGTTAATGTAATCAATGATGAAAATACTTATAAATTCCAAATTGGTAAAGGTGTAGTATTATCTGAAGGAAAAGATGTTACAATAGCTGCCACAGGAATTATGGTTGATACGGCTTTAGAAGCAAAGGATTTATTAGCAGCAGAAGGCATAAATGCTAAAATAGTTAATATCCATACATTAAAGCCATTAGATAATGAACTATTAATACAATGTGCAAAAGAAACAGGAGCAATCGTTACTGTTGAAGAGCATAGTGTAATTGGTGGATTAGGTTCTGCAGTTGCTGAAGTAATAGCTGAAGAATATCCAGTGCCAGTAGTAAAGTTAGGTGTTAATGATGTTTTCGGTCAAAGTGGAACACCTGCTGAACTATTAAAAGGATATGGATTAACTGCAGAAGGAATAGTTGAGAAAGTTAAAAAAGCATTAGCTTTAAAAAGATAGCAGATAGCTGATTATAATAAAAAGAGATTGAGATTCCTGATATTTAGGAATTTCAGTCTCTTTTGAATTTTAGTAATAATTTTAGCAGAACATTAGCATTATTATTGAAGAAAAGTATTAATTTAATAAAAAAGTTATTTTGAAATAGTGCTATTATGTGAAAAAAATAAAAAAGCAACACAATAAATGATAAAATGTTAATATGAACCAGATTTAAAGTGGAATATTTATGCTATAATTGTTAATTGGTATAATATTCATAGTAGATAAGGATAAAAATTACATAAATGAGGGAATATAATAGAGAAAAATTATTAATTGGAGAAGTATTATGAGTAACAATAATTTTAGAGATTTTAGTTTAATAACTATAGGTGTATTGCTTGTAGCTATTTCTGTAGTTTACTTTTTTGAACCTAACAATATTGCGGCAGGTGGTATTAGTGGTTTAGCAATAATTATTAATCATTATTTTCCGGCAATATCAATTGGACCATTAGTTTTAATAATGGATTCAATACTCTATATCATAGCATTTATGATTATTGGAGCAAAATTTGGTGCAAAATCTATTTATTCAAGTTTGGTGTTATCAGGTTCTATGTGGATATTGGAAAAATTCTTCCCTTATCAGGCAAC
Source organism: uncultured Clostridium sp. (assembly GCA_934777095.1). Classification (GTDB taxonomy): domain Bacteria; phylum Bacillota; class Clostridia; order Clostridiales; family Clostridiaceae; genus Clostridium. The sequence goes on from CAKVNP010000196.1 coordinate 2,316, forward strand.
AGATGATTTGATGCTTGCAGCAGTAATAGGAACACTATTATCAGCTATGGGATTAGCAATAGTATTTAATGCTAATGCATCTACTGGTGGTACTGATATACTTGCTAAAATATTAAATAAGTTTTTTAGTATTAATATTGGAAAATGTTTATTAGCAGTAGATTTTATTGTTACGTTAATGGCTTCTTTTACCTTTGGTATACAAAAAGGACTATATGCAGTTTTAGCCGTAATAATAAGTGGAATATCTATTGATAAGTTTATAGCAGGTTTTAATTCTTGTAATGAAGTGACTATCATCAGTGAAAAGAATGAAGAGATAAGTAAGTATATCCTTAATGAGTTAGAAAGAGGATGTACATTCTTAAAAGGTGTTGGTGGTTTTACAGGAAAAGATACCGCAATATTATATACTGTATTAGGACGAAGTGAATTTATTAAGTTAAGAAGATTTATTGGAGAAATAGATAAAAATGCCTTTATAACTGTTGGGGAAGTAAACGAGGTTATGGGAGAAGGATTTAATGAGATAAGCGGGGAATAAATATTAAGGTGGGAAGCATATGAAAAAAATTAGAGAATATGCCTTAATTACATTAGGCATTGTATTAACAGCAATATCATTAGAGTATTTTTTCTTTCCAAATGATATTGCAGCTGGGGGAGTATCAGGATTAGCACTAGTTATTAATTCTGTATTTGGATTTGATAAGAGCATAACGGTATTTATTTTAAATATTCTATTATTTGTACTTGCATTTTTTGTACTGGGAAAAGGTTTTGGAGGAAAAAGTATCTATGCTACAATAAATTTATCTGTAGCAATGTGGATAATTGAAAAATTCTTTGTGCCAGGAATACTTACAGAAAACTTATTTTTAGCTAGTATTTTTGGTTCAGCACTTCTTGCAATGGGATCAGCAATAGTATTCCATCAAGGAGCCTCAACAGGGGGAACTAGTATTATTGCAGCAATTATAAGTAAATATACTGGTATTGGAGTAGGCACAGCATTATTGATAAATGATTCATTAATCTGTGTTTTAGCAATCAATACATTTGGAATAGATAAAGGATTATTTGGTTTATTCAGTTTAATATTAATAGGACTTCTTATAGATAAGTTTATTGATGGATTTAACACATGTAAGCAAGTATTCATCATTACTAATAAAGAGCAGATGGTAAGAGAATTTATTACCAAGGAAATAGATAGAGGATGCACTGTATTAAATGGTGAGGGAGGATACACTGGCAAAGACGTAAAAGTAATCTATACAATGTTAAGTAATAGCCAGTTTATTACATTAAAGAAGTTTATGAAAGAGAATAATCCTGAAGCATTTATTACAGTTAATGACTCCAATGAAGTGCTTGGAGTGGGCTTTAACAGCGATTACTAATAATTTACATGGGTTAAAAAAGCAACTAGAAGGTTGGTGTAGTCAAGCTTATGTGATATAATCATAATATAGTTGTCGATTAAAGTAAAAAATGAGAGGTGTATTTATGATAGAATTTAAGGATGTATCTAAAATATATAACAACAATGTAAAAGCTTTATCAAATGTTAATGTTAAAATAGATACAGGCGATTTCGTATTCTTAGTTGGACCTTCTGGTGCAGGTAAATCAACATTTATTAAGATGCTATTAAAAGAAGTAGAACCGACTATGGGAGAAATTATTGTTGCAGATCAAAAGCTATCTGAAATAAAAAGAAAACAGACTCCATACTATAGAAGAAAAATAGGAATGGTGTTCCAAGATTTCAGACTTATACCAACGCTGAATGTATATGAAAATGTTGCTTTTGCAATGAGAGTAGTTGAGGCTTCTCCAAGAGAAATTAGAAAGAGAGTTCCAATGGTATTATCATTAGTAGGATTATCTCATAAATATAAAATGTTCCCAAATGAATTATCAGGTGGAGAACAGCAAAGAGTTTCATTAGCTAGAGCTATAGTTAATAATCCATCAGTTTTAATAGCCGATGAGCCTACAGGAAACTTAGACCCAGAAACAGCTAAAGAAATAATGGAATTATTAGAGGACATTAATAGAGCAGGAACTACGGTTTTAATGGCTACGCATGCTAAAGATATAGTTGATAGTATGAAGAAGAGAGTTATTGCAATAGAGCAAGGTACAGTCGTAAGAGATGACAGAAAGGGGATGTACGAAAATGAAAATTAATACGGTAAATTATTTTATAGTTGATGCATTAAAAAGTATAAAAAGAAACAGAACAATAAGTTTTGCTGCTATGTTGACTGTATTAATAACATTTTTTGTTTTTGGTACATTTACATTACTTGCTTTAGATTTCAATAAATCTATTGAAGAAGTAGCTTCAAAGGTAGAAATATCAGTTTATTTAGATGATGATATAAAATTAGTAGATCAAAAGGAAATACAGACTGTCCTTATGGAACAAGAAGGAGTTACTGATGTAACATACCAATCAAAGGACGAAGCATTTTTAGATTTTAAAGAAGATTTAGCTGAAAACTCTGGGCTATTAGAAGGATATGATTTATCAAACAATCCTTTAGCAAGCTCATTTATAGTAAAATTATCTGATGCATCTTATTCAGATTCAGTAGCAAAGTCAGTTGAAAAGATGACTGGGGTTGAATCAGTTACAAATCAAAAAGATTTAATTAAAAAAATCAGTAAGATAGTAAAATTTGTACAAGTATTAGGCATAGGATTATTTATAATATTTGTAGGAGTATCAATATTCTTAATTATGAATAC
>CAKVNP010000197.1 GCA_934777095.1 uncultured Clostridium sp.
TATCATCCGTCATATAAAGAAGCAGGCGGAATCCCAGCTTTAGAGGAAGTTAAGTTTAGTATAATGAGTTCGAGAGGATGTTTTGGTAACTGTTCATTCTGTGCCATAACTTTCCACCAAGGGCGAGCAGTTCAAAGTAGAAGTGAAGAATCAATAGTTAAAGAAGCAAGAGAAATGACAGAAATGTCAGATTTTAAGGGGTATATTCATGATGTTGGCGGACCTACAGCTAACTTTAGAAAACCAGCTTGTAAACATCAATTAACTATTGGTGCATGTAAAGCTAAGCAATGTTTAAGTCCAAGTCCATGTAAAAACATGGAGGTAGACCATAAGGAATTCTTAAGTGTACTTAGAAGCGTAAGAAGTTTACCAAAGGTTAAGAAAGTATTCGTACGTTCAGGAATTAGATATGACTATGTAATGGCTGATAAGGATGATACATTCTTCAAAGAATTAGTTGAGCATCATGTAAGTGGTCAACTAAAGGTTGCGCCAGAGCATGTATCTGAAGAAGTATTAAAATATATGGGTAAACCAGCAGGAAGAACATATGAAGATTTTAGACAAAAGTTCTTTAGAATAACTGAAAAGCTTGGAAAGAAACAATATATAATTCCATACTTAATGTCAAGCCATCCAGGAAGCACATTAAAGGAAGCTATCACTCTTGCAGAATATTTAAGAGATATTAAATATCAACCAGAGCAAGTTCAGGATTTCTATCCAACACCAGGAACATTATCAACTACAATGTTCTACACGGGATTAGATCCTATAACTATGAAGCCAGTTTATGTTCCTAAAACTAAGGAAGAAAAAGCTATGCAAAGAGCTTTATTACAATTTAGTAATCCTAAAAACTACAATATAGTTTATGATGCATTAATGAAATCAGGAAGAGAAGATTTAATAGGAAACGGCCCTAAGTGTTTAATTAAATCTAAAGAGCAAAGATATATGGATGCTCATGGTTTAGGCTATAAAGGAAAGAAACATGGAAAGAACAGTGCTGAAAGAAAAAAATCAGGTGCAGGTTCAGGAAAATCAAAGGATGGAAGAGGAAGCAAAAACTCTAAAGACTCAAGAAACTCTAAAAATTCTAGAGATAATAGAGATACAAGAGCACCTAAGAAGTCTAGAGGAAGCTTTAAGGAAAGACAGGCAGCTAAGAATAGAAAGAAAAGATAAGTTTAAAAGACGCTAGATTTCTCTAGCGTCTTTTTTTATTATTATGATATTGTGGTAGGATAAGAGGGTAATTAACTTAAGGAGTAGTAAATATATCATCCTAAGGCATTATTGAAAAAAAGAGTAATGTGATTTTATTAAAATAATATATTAAAAGAGCAAGGATGTTCTAGAAAAGAATATTTTTGCTCTTTTTTATTTTATAGGGAGGAGTATATTATGGACACCACAATGATAATTGACACTATGTGGGTATTACTTGCAGCTATTTTAGTTTTTTTATGAATCTAGGATTTGCATCAGTTGAAGCGGGATTTGCTAGGTCGAAGAATACTGTAAATATCCTGTCAAAAAATTTCATTGTATTTGCGGTTTCAACATTGGGATTTTTGCTTATAGGCTGGGGGCTAATGTTTGGCGGGGATAATCCTTTAATTGGCACAAATCATTTATTTATTTTAGGAAGTTCTGATCTTGCGTATTATAATAATACCTTAACAGCAAGTGTTCCTTTTTGTGCTAAATTCTTTTTTCAATTAGTTTTCTGTGGTACTGCGGCAACTATTGTCTCAGGGGCAGTTGCTGAACGTGTAAAATATATTTCTTTTATTATATTTTCATTTATGCTTACACTTTTCATCTATCCAATTATTGGGCATTGGGTATGGGGTGGAGGCTGGCTTGCTAGCTTAGGTTTTAAGGATTTTGCTGGAGATACTGTGGTACACTCAGTTGGGGGCTGGGCAGCTTTAGCAGGAGCAATGCTTCTAGGCACTCGTATTGGTAAGTATGGTAAGGAGGCAAGGTAAAAGTTATACTAGGCCATAATATGTCATTAGCTGTTATTGGGCTTTTTGTTCTTTGGCTGGGATGGTTTGGCTTTAATCCTGGATCAACAATGAGTTTCCAGCAGCCAGCAGATGTTGCACATATACTTATGACTACAAATACAGCAGCTATTGCAGCTGTATTGACTTCAACAATAACTTCTTGGATTTTTATTGGCAAGCCTGACTTAGGAATGACCATTAATGGGTGTTTATCAGGGCTTGTAGGAATTACAGGGGGATGTGCATATGTTACCGTTGGAGCTTCATTACTATTACTGGGAGTTCAATTGTTAGGAGTAATAACAGTGGGTGCTTTTGTATTTTTATCATCTTTATTAGTATGGGTTGTCATTAAGAAGCTTGTAGGAATTAGAGTATCTAGAGATGAAGAAATTGAAGGGTTAGATATTGGAGAGCATGGGAATATTGCTTATCCAGATTTTGCGCCAGTAACTACAGTAACAGAACTTGTAAGCTCTATAGAGTACGTTAAATTAAATGAAAAGAGTAGTTTTGAAACAAAGAAGAATGTTTCTCCAAAAGATAAAGATTGATGTAGTAATCTGTAAGATTCCAATTGATACTCTTATTGATGCTGTCAAGAAAGTATTATATACTGGTAAAATTGGTGATGGAAAAATCTTTGTATATGATGTAGAAGATGTAATAAAAATACGTACAGATGAGCATGGCTATGATGCCTTGCAGGATGAGGAATAATTATAGTTTAATAAAAATAGCAGTGATGCACTATGATATTACTGCTATTTTTTATACTTGAATATTAAGAAATCATTACTTATATACGATAAAAATACTAATGAATTATTATTGTTAAACTAGGAGGAATAATTTTTGAAAAAACTACTTACAATTGGTCTGCTGACTTCATTATTATTTATTACTGGGTGCAGCAAGGAATCAGAATCATACACAAAATTTATGGATGAAGGAAAATTAGCTTTAGCTTCTGAGGAATATGATAAAGCAATGAATTTATTTAATTTAGCTATAAGTGAAAAGGGCGGAAAGGATGCGGAATCTGAGTCTTTAATATATCAAATTCAAGTATATGAAAATTTACAACAATTAGCTGCAGATATGGATTCTAAAGGTAGTGGATATATAAAATATCTTATCGAAGGTTGTAATGAAATTTTAGCAAAGAAAAGTAATACTACTTTAATACAAGATAAAGTTACTGTACTAAAAGCACAGTATGTAGATTTATTATATGTTTCTCAAGAAGCTGAAAAATATATAGAAGAGCGAATAGCATATTTTGTAAAACTTGTGGAGGAAGAGCAGTATGATGAATTAGACAAAATATATAATTCCTTTTACTTTGAAATTATGGATTCTCAAGTAGATTACCTAAATTATCAGCAGATACTCACTGATATTTCAGATGTTAAATATGAACTTCGCCGTATAAAAGAGTTTAATTCAGGCAAGATATGGGATGTAATTGGCATTGTAAATAAAGGAACAGTGGAATGGAGTCCTGAATTTATTGAAAGAGTACATGCTATTGCTGAGGCAGAAGAAAATAGTTATTAAAATATAATTTAGAACTCAAAATTAACTTAATTTAATTTAATTCAGATAGTTTATCTGCTGGCTAAATATCTTTTAAAAGGAGCTTAGCTAGCAGATTTATTTTGTCTTAAATTTGGTGCAAAATACAATGGTGATAGAAAAACTTGTTTATTGTGTAAAATATAGTATAATTAATAAAAAAAGCAACAGGAGAGATATTATGAATAATCTGGATGTTTTCGGCCTATTGGGAGAATAGGCTGGATTAAAGAGCTGTTCTCCATAGACAAATAAAAATAAATTGTTTGAGAAAATGGAGAATACGATGAAAAAAATAAAAAATGAATATATTGAAATATTAATTAAAATGTCGTTACCTATCTTAATGAATTATATTGTGATGACGCTTTTTGAAATTATTGATAAAGCTATAGTAGGTAATTACTCTACAGAAGGTTTTGCAGCAATAGGTGTTTCGGCATCATTTATCTTTGTAATTACAGGAGCCTTTGGAGTACTTTCAACAGCATATAATATAATTGCAGCAAAAGCTGTAGGAGAAAAGAATCAAGATACTTTTGACCAGACTTTTAATATAGTAATGATTATATCTATTATTGTAGGTATATTAATAATACTAGCAGCTTTTATTGGTGGAAAGTATTTATTTAGTAGAGTTTATGGTTTAGAAGGAGTAATTTTATCATTAGCATTAGATTATTTTTATATTGGTTCTGTAACCGTAATGATGAATATGATTATTTTTAATTTCTCTGTATATTTTAGAAACTTAAAGGATACAAGGGTATCATTTTATAGCACAGTTATTTCAACAACGATAAATGTAATATTTGATTATATTCTTGTATATGGAAAGTTTGGCTTTAAAGAGCTAGGGGTAAAAGGTGCTGCAGTAGGAAGTGTGCTAGGGCTTATTTCTGGAATTGTAGTATATCTTATAAAATTTAAGAATAAAAAGGCCATTAAAACTAATTTAAAGGGAAGCTTGCAAATAGCCAAGCAGTTAATTAAGCTATATATTCCATTGCTGGCGCAGGATATAGTTGAAGGAACTATATTTACAATTATATTAGCATCAATTGTTGCAAGGTTAGGAGTATATCAAATGGCAGCATATAATTTATCTGAAACAGTTATAGGTGCTGTAGGACTGCCTGTATTTGCCTTATCTTCTTCAGCAGTAACTTTATCATTACAAAAGTCTTTTGCTAATGATAAAAGGGAAGCGATTAGGATAATTAATACAGCAGTAGTTATTTCTATTCTAATAGTTTTAAGTGCAGGGACAATAGTTATGATTTTCCCGGATAATATAATGTCATTGATAACCAAAGACAAGGTGGTTGTTGAAGCAGCTATAAAAATACTAATTATTGGACTTTTTGCGAAAGTATTTAATATATTTAGTGTTGTTTATAAAAGTTATCTACAAGGGATAAATGGGGAAGGATTTGTATTTAAATGCACTAGTATAG
>CAKVNP010000198.1 GCA_934777095.1 uncultured Clostridium sp.
GGATATTGTCTCGGAAACGTTTATTAGAAAGTAAAGAAGAAAATATTTAAATCAATTTATTATTATATAGATAATAATTCAGCAGATGGACAAGGTGATGTTTTAATTTATGGAAAGAAGAGAAATGGAGAAGTTATTACTTTACCAAGATTAGTTTTATCATATTATTTATTACTTGCCATAATTATATCAGCAATAAATATGTTTGTTATATTAATATTAAGAAAGAGAAAAAAATCAACTGCTGTTATGGAGAAAATTCTATGGATTCCCATTTCATATATAATAGCATATCTTTGTATAAAAGGAGTAAATTCAAAATCATACTTAGCTACTAGGGATTTTTCTAGAATAATATTAGTAGCTATATCAATCTACTTTGTAATAATAAATAGTATCAATTTATTTAAGAAATTAAGATATAAGAAGAAAGAAAAATAAACTAAAAATGATGAATTATAAATGATCTACTTAAGTTAATGATGATTTATGAATTACGAATTATGAATTAAGGAAAGAATTCCTCTGCAGAGGAATTCTAAAAAAATATTTATTAAAAACTCTGTAAGAGTTTTATCCTTAATTCATCATTTATCATTCATAATTTATCATTAAATTAAATAAATTCTTTGAATTTATTTAATAAAATATTTTTAATGGCTTGTCCGATTTGTTCGTAAGCATCATCATTTAAATTGGCTAAAGATACTCTTAAGGACCATTTAGAAGAGGCAAAGCCATCGCCATTTAATAACACAACAGAATGCTTTTCTGCTAAATCATATAATGCTTCAAAAGGGCTATAGTTATTGCTTAAATAATAAGTAAAGTCTTCACCATATTTAGCCATGGCTAAATCTAAAAGGTTTATTTCAGTATAATATGATGCGTCATGGCGGCTTTTAATATAATCTAACTCAAGACCTTTGAATAAAAGCTTCTTTCTATTTATGCATATTTCCTTAGTTAAGTTTTTATATTCATTATAAGTATCAGTTAAGGCAAATATGCTGAAGAAGGCCATTTGAACCTGCTGAGGAGTAGAAAGACCAGCGGTATGGTTTAATGCTACCTGTCTGCTATCTGCAACTAGCCTATCCATAAATAAAAGAGTTTCAGGAGTCTGTGATAGATGCTTATATCTTTCATTTAATTCACTTTTCATATCTTCAGGTAATTCTTTGATTAATTTATTGAAGATATTATTTTGACTTAATAAAATTGTTCCTAGTCTCCAGCCAGTAACTCCAAAGTATTTAGACATTGAATATACACATAAAGTATTGTAAGGAAGTTCACCTACTAATGAATTAAAATTATCTACAAATGTTCCATATACATCATCAGTAATAATCATTAGATTAGGATTATGCTCACGTACAATTGTAATAAGATTATCCTTACAATCTCTGCTTAAAGCTATTGAAGCTGGATTATTAGGATTTACTACAAATAATACTTTAATATTAGTATCTTTAAGCTTTTCTAATTCATCAACTGGATACTGCCATGTTGGTTTACCATCTTCGTCAGTTTCATTAGCATGAATATGCACAACATTTAAATTGTAATTTGGCAGATGAGGAATTTCTAAATATGGAGTAAATATTGGTGTCATTAAAGCTACTGTATCACCAGATTTAAGCAGGTTATTTACCACTAAAGAATCAAAGATATAGCACATGGCAGCAGTTCCGCCTTCTACTGCAAAAACATCAAATTTTTCATCAAAGGATTTATTTTGGCATAATTCCTGCATTAAGTAGTTATGAACCACTTTTTCTATATGAATCAGCATTTTATCAGGAACAGGATAATTATCACCGATAATGCCATCAGTTAATTCATAAATCCAGTCATCTCCATTAAAGCCTAATGTATTTATTCCGTAATCAGCAATTTTATATATTAAATCAACGCCAGGTGCAGTAGGATTATTTTTTAAAAAGTCTACTAATCTAATATATATTCCATCTTTTTCAGCCATACCAGCTAAAGATCCGTTTTTCCATACTCGTTGTGTTTCTAGTACAGCAAATTGTCCAAAAGTAAAAAAGGCTTGTCTAGGAGTAGCAGCTGTCCAGTTAGGGTTTCCGCGTCCTGCATCTAAAAGATAATTTCCTTTTAATTGTGCTAATGATATTAATAGATCCTTAAATTCAAAAGGACTAATTTTACCATAAAGCTTAGATAAGTTATCTTTAGTTAATTTAATATTTTTCATTAGTATCTCCTTTGTATATAAACAAAAAAATTTGTTAGTTATTTTAACGAAATATGTCTCAATATCATATATTTTATAATAATTTTATAAAAAAATATAGGTTTAAGTTATAAATTAATAAAATTACTATTATTGATAGCAATATTCCATGGACAATTAAACAAATAATAATTGAAAGGGATAAATATTATTAATTTATTATTTTAGTCATGAAGTTTTAAGACCTTATCTAAGTTTTGAAAAACTGTATAGTCATAATCCTGATGAATTGAAACTGAAAGTACATCATAAAGCTTTTCAAGCTGTTTAATTATCTGTTCCAAAGTAAAGCTGTTTTTTACTAAAAGATACATTTTACTTTTTGAACCATCACCTATCTGGGCACATAAAATTCCTTCAAGGTTAAAGGCACGTCTGGCAAAAAGCCCGGTAATATGGCTCATTACTCCAGGATGATTTCGAACTTCAAGCTCTACTAAATAGTAATCTGGATTAATCATTAGTTTTCACCTCCAATCATCTCTATATTAGAGCCTCCAGGAGGAACCATCGGATATACATTTTCTAAATCATTAATTGGTACATTTACTAAATAAGGAGTTTTTAACAGAAGTATTTCTTTAAGCTTAGCAAGAATGTTTTCTTCATCGGTAAGATTGCAGCTGTTTATTCCATAGCCGGTAGCAATAGTTTTAAAGTCAGGATTCGTAATAAATTTTGAAGCAAAAAAGTGTTTATTATAAAAAAGCTCCTGTTGCTGCCTTACTAAGCCAAGATGATGATTGTTTAAGATAATAATTTTTATATTTAAGTTTAAGTCCGCTAAAGTAGCAAGCTCTTGAATATTCATCTGGAACGAACCATCCCCAGTAATACAGATTACAGAAGATTCTGGATTAGCAATAGAAGCACCTATAGCAGCAGGCAGACCAAAACCCATAGTTCCTAGACCGCCAGAAGTAAGTAGTGTTTTTGGCTTATTAAAAGAATATCTTTGGGCTGTCCACATTTGATGTTGGCCTACATCAGTAACAATAATGGTATCATCACTAGTTGTTTGGGAAATAAAATTAATTATATTTACTGGATGTAAAATATCAGAATAAGAAGGTAAAGGGAATTTTTCTTTAAAATATTTCACCCGATTAAGCCAGTTAGTACGAGGATTACTATTTATATATTTTATTATTGAAGCAAGAAAGTCTTTTACGTCAGCAACTACTGATATATTAGATGATTTAACTTTATTTATTTCTGCAGCATCTATATCAACATGAATTATAGATGCATGAGGGGCAAATTTTTGTATATTGCCAGTAGCACGATCATCAAAACGATTCCCTAGGGCTATTATTAAATCGGCTTCATTTAAAAGATAATTAGTATAAGGGGCACCATGCATGCCAAGCATACCTAGATAAAGCTCATCTTTGGCAGGAAAAGCACCTAAGCCCATCAGACTTAAAGCAACAGGTATATTATTAGTTTTTGCAAAATCATAAAGTTCTTTAGATGAATCAGCACGGATTATGCCACCACCAGCATAAATAATAGGCTTTTTAGAGTTATTAATTAATTCACCTATGTATTCTAGAGTAGAACATTTTATGGTGTAGTTATTTACAGTAGAAGAAGTACCTTCGGGAAAATCAGCTAATTCAATAGTTTCTGTTTGAATATTTTTAGGCAGATCAATAAGCACAGGACCAGGGCGGCCTTCTTTAGCAATTCTAAAAGCTTCCGGAATTATTTTAAAAAGATCATTTATATTCCTTACTAAAAAATTATGCTTGGTAATAGGTATTGTTAATCCATAAGCATCTACTTCTTGAAAAGCATCAGTACCAATAGCAGATAAAGGTACTTGTCCAGTAATGGCAACTAAAGGTATAGAATCAAGTTTTGCATCAGCAATAGCAGTCAAAAGATTAGTAGCACCAGGACCAGAAGTTGCAAAGCACACGCCAACTTCATCAGTAGTCCGGGAAATCCCCTGAGCAATAAAGGCAGCACCTTGTTCGTGCCTAGTCAATATATGATGTATGCTGCTTTTATAAAGTGCGTCATAAAGGGGAAGATTAAAGCCGCCAGGTATACCCGCAATAAATTTTACGTTTTCATTTTCTAAAAGTTTAATTACAATTTCCGCTCCATTATATTTCATAAACAACACTCCTCTAAATTTTTATTTAGAAAATAAGTTTTAATTCTACAAATTGAAGAGAAAAACCTCTAGCTTATTAAAAAATAAGCAGAAGCTTTATAGTTTGATTTATATTATATTCTAATAATTGGAAAAAATACACTAAATGATGAAAAAATAAAAAGAGGTTTTATATTAATATATTCAAAAATTATATTTTCATAATAATAAAATATAATGAGGGTAATAAAAAAAGCACTAAGCTTTTTAGCTTAGTGCTTTTGTTGAATTCTATCTACGCATTCTAGTAGCTTGTTGTCTAGCCTTTTTAATTTGGCTATGATCAAATGGATGTAAGTCCTTACGTGTAGTTAAGTTAGCGATATTAGAAATTAAAACAACATCTGAATTTTTCTTTCCTTTTTCGCCTTTAATACCCATTACAATTACTTTGTGTCCCTTATTTAAATCAATACATTCTGGTTTTTTGAACCATCTATTCTTTTTATATTCACATTTTATAACTTGTTTTCCTGCCTCAGGCTTAACTACTAATAAAACATGTAATTTATTAAAAATACCAAGTATACTTTTAACTTCAGTCTTTACTGATAAAATCGTACCAGATACACTAGTCATTCTATCCCCGTATTTTTCCATATATGCCTCTGAATACTACTTCGTCATT
>CAKVNP010000199.1 GCA_934777095.1 uncultured Clostridium sp.
ATTGCTCCATTATTGGCTCCTCTATTTACATTACCTTGCCAATATAAAGCATTACTTATTGCATCCATTCTAAGCCCATCAAAATGATATTTATCTAGCCAGTAATTTGCTGCTGATTGTAAAAGAGTTCTTACTTCACCTCTATAATAATTAAAATTATGTGAGCCCCATTCACTATAGCCTGAATCATTATCAGGATATTCATACAGCGCTGTTCCATCAAATTTTGCTAATGCATAGTCATCAACAACAAAATGTACTAAAACAAAATCTAATATTACACCTATACCTGCTTTATGACATTCATTAACTAAATACATCAGATCCTTTGCATTACCATATCTTGATGTAGGACTAAAAAAACCACTTGTCTGATATCCCCAAGATTCATCAGATGGATACTCTGCTATCGGAAGAATTTCCAAGTGTGTATAGCCAGCTTTTAATGCATAAGGAATCAATCTGTCTGCTACCTCCCTATATGAATACCAGCCATTTTCATTATTAGGGTTTGTCTTCCAAGAACCTAAATGTACTTCATATATATTCATTGGTCTATCATAATTTTTACTTCTATTTCTAATCCAATTATCATCTTCAAACCTAAAGTTATCTAAATCTACAATGACAGATGCACATTTAGGTCTAAGCTCCATGCCAAAACCATATGGATCTGCTTTATCCACAACTCTGCCATCCTTTTGATGAATTCTATATTTATATAGCATACCTTCTCTTGCACCTTCAATATGCAAAGAATATACGCCTGATTTTCCTTCTTCATTCATATAATATCCATCACAACACCAGCCATTAAAATCCCCTATTACCTGTACACTCTGTGCTGATGGAGCATATACTCTAAATACTACGCCATTTCCTTCTATATGTGCACCGAAAAACTCATAAGCATCAAACATTTTCCCTGTATAAAACTCTGCACTAATCATATATAACCTCCATTTATAAACTTATAACCTCCTTTTGTTTTTTTTTTTCCATTAGTACATTTCTATGATACTTAAATATCATCTTTTAATCAATAGACTTATTTCAAATTCATGGTAATTTATAAATTCCTTCAAAAAAGCAATAAAAAAAAGAGACAATTATTATACAATATCAATAATTAATAATTATCTCTTTTGTTATTTACTTTTCTATTTATTTTAGTTTTTTATATATTAAGCTGTTTTCATAAAAGAATGTAAACCATGTATAATTAATAAATAATATAAACCATAAATGGTTTCCTGTAATAAATCCTTTTAAACCAATTAATGATAGCAATCCTAAAAATCCTATATACTTATGTTTATCATATCTCATTTTTATCTCCCCCTAAAGCACCCTTTTACATAATTATACCATATTTAAATAATTTTTCTTTTATTTATAGAATATTTTAATTCAGGCCTTCCAATATTACCACTAGTCATCTCTACCGATATTCTATCCATACTTTCTAAATAATCCATATATTTCTTAATAGTTACATTACTTATTTTTATTTCATAAGCTATTTCTCTTAACGTCCATACTTTTTCAGAATTATACATCAAGAAATCAACTATCTTATCTAATGTTCTTTTATTTAATCCCTTAGGAAGAATTTCTTCCTGAATTTTCTTTGAGCTATTCTCACTAAACATTTTATCAATATCACTTTGAACTAAGCCTTTATTTTTATATAATATATCATTTTTCTTTTTAAACTTTTTATAAGCCTCTTCGAATCTATCAAACTCAAAAGGTTTTACTAAATAATCTACTACTCCATATGCAAAAGCCTTTTTTATTTCCTCAACATTATTTGCTGCCGTAACCATAATTACATCAGTTAAATATTTTTTATTTCTTATGCTTTTTAAAATATCTATGCCATTTTTTTTAGGAAGAAAAACATCCAGGATTATTAAATCTATATCTTCATTTTTTAATACTTCCAATACTTCTTCTTCATACATTACTGGTCCAAAAACCTCTGCATTTTCTATCTGCTGTACAAATCTTTTATTGATTACTGCAACCATTGGATCATCTTCAACTATTAGTACCTTTACCATTTCTTTTCTCCTTTGTATATTGTAATAACAAATATCTTTTCACCATCAAATTCTTCTATTTCAATTTCGCCATTATATAAATTAACTCTGCTTTTAACTAAATATAGACCTGTACCTCTATTTTTCCCTTTGGTAGATGCACCTTCTTCATATATTCTATCTTTTATATCCTCGCTTATTTCTATTCCATTATCTTTAACTTGTATTTCGATTTTATTTTCATCCTCATATAATAAAACTTCAACATATTTATCACTTTTATCCATTAAGGAACATGCTTCAAAAGCATTTTCAATTAGATTTCCTAAGATGGTAACAATATCATAAGAATCAATTATATCATGTGTTGAAAATAAAAAAGATTCTTCTGCTAAAGTAAAATCTATTTTTCTTTCCTTAGCCACAAGTTCCCTGCTTAATAACAATGCATTTACATAAGGGTCTTCAATAGCTTTAAATTTTCCTACACTATTATTTTGAATATGCTGTATTGATAAAATATATTTAGCTGCTTCATCATATTCTTTTAGCTGTATAAGTCCAAAAATAACATGTAAATTATTTTTAAATTCATGAATTGTAGCTCTTAAATTTTTAATAACTTCATCAATTCCTGTTATTTCTTTTGCTAATTTATTTATTCCTTTTCTATCAACCATAGTAATGACAGCACCTAAATAATTATCATTTCGATGCATATTTTTAATTGAAACAAATACTTTCTTATTATTAATAATAAATTCTCTCATTTCAATATCTTTATTACACTGAATATATATGTTAATTTTATTCATAATGTCATCAACATTAAAAGGATTAAACATCTCATAACAGCTATTATTAATTTCTACAACTTCTTTATTCTTATTAATTGCAATTATACCATCTCTTACCGAATCTATAATTATTTTTTTCTGATTATATAACACTGCAATTTCATCTGGTTCCATATTTAAAATTGACTTCCTAATTTTATGGGCAAATATTTTAGAAGCAATAACTGCAAAAATCACTGCAGATACAAATAACATTATATACATAAATTTAACTTTTGAATTTATTATACTAATATCTTTATAATACTTTCCTACCATTACAAACCCTACTTGCTCTCCTTCGTAATAGATAGGTTCAAACCATCTGAAAGTTATACCTACTGATCCTTCCATAACAGAAAAATATCTTTTCCCACTTTCTAAGACTTCTTTTTTATCACTATTTACATATGTATGCCCAATCTGGCTTTCATCTAAATGTGAATATTTTTCGCCAGTCATGTCTCCCACTACAATTATATCTATATTGTGAAATTTATTTATAAACTTTTTTGTATATTCCTGAATTGAAAAATCATTTTCCCTATTATATAGTTTTTTCTGGACAAATTCGCTTTCTGCTATGCTAAAGCCAGTGTATTGCAAGCTTTCATTGATATTCTCTTCTATATCTGCTAATTTTGAAAGAATAAATATCGTGTAAGAAATTATTAAAGGTATTAGCGTTATCAATACAGCTGTCAATATTATCTTTTTTTCAAAATTTATTTTCCTATTCATAATCCCTCCTAAATGCATAATAAAAAGAGTATAAACTTAAGAAAAAGCTCCTAAGTTTATACTCCCTAATTATTGCCTAAGCTATACTATTTTTACAAGTTCCTTCATTTAAGTAATCTCTTAAGTTTTCATAAGAGTATTCAATCATATTTGTTAAAGCTTCATCAGTATATGAACCTATATGTGGAGTTATTAGAACTCTTGGATAAAGAGAAACTAATTTTTCTTTTACCTCATCTTCTAAGGCTTGTCCAGATAAATCCTTAAAGAATACATCATATTCATTTTCTAATGTATCTGCACCAAATCCACCTAATTTTCCATTTTCTATAGCTCTTATAATTGCTTCTGCATCGTGTAATTCACCTCTTGCAGTATTTACAAGTATTGCATCATCTTTCATTTTAGCAATGAATTCATCATTTATCATACGGTCATTTACACCTGGGATAAATGGCATATGTACTGAAATAACATCAGCTTGTGCTAATACTTCATCCAATTCCATAAATTCAACTATTTCTTTTGCTGCATCACTTTGGAATACATCGTAAGCTATAACTCTAGCACCTAATCCTTTAAATAATTGTGCAGTAGTTAAACCGATTCTACCAGCTCCAAGTATTGCAACTGTACAGTTTCTTATTTCTTTACTAAACATAAATGCATCTATTGTAAAGTTCTTTTCTCTTGTTTTGTTTACTGTATAAGCTGTATGTCTTAATAACATCATAGCTAATGTTACAGCTAATTCACTAATCGCATTTGGTGAGTATCCAGGTACTCTTGCAGCTTGTAATCCTAAGTCTTTTACTGCTTCTAAATCAACGTGGTTTATACCAACAGTTCTTGTTAATACATATTGTAAGCCATTAGCTTTTAATAATTCTAAGTTTTGTCTATCAGCCATACATCCACCTCTTACCATGATAGCTTCTGCTCCAATAGCCTCTTTAACATTTTCGTGGTTTAATCCACCTAAAACTAATTTAATATCATATCCAAATTTCTTATTTATTTCTTCAAAGAAAGGTATTTCTGTTTCTCTAACACCATAACAAACTAATTTAACCATCGTATATTTCTCCTTTATTTTCCATCTATTATTAAAATCTATTAAAAGAATAATACCTTAATACTAAGATATTATTCTTCTAATTATATTATTTAAGCAAATAATCCAATATTCTTAATTATTTCTAATATAACTATCCAGATTGGTGCTGCAACTACTGCAACTACTGTAGATAGTAATGAACAGTTTGAAGTAAATAATGCTTCTCTGTCATAACTGATAGCATATGCTGCTGCAACTGTTGCTGTTGGAGCTGCCATCATGATTACTGTTGTAGCCATACCTTCAAATGATATTGGCATTATTCCTAATTTATTAACAACTACTAATAATACTAAGTTAATAACTGGTAC
>CAKVNP010000200.1 GCA_934777095.1 uncultured Clostridium sp.
CATCCTTTTTTTTTTCTTGTCTGTTCTTCTTCTCTCTTCTATTATTAACTTAATTATTAATGTTAATCATAAGTTCTACTACATTGATAGATCAACTTTCTTTACTATCTAAAGCTTAATAATCACGTTTAATCATAAATACGTTGTAAAGAGCCTGCTATTTTTAACAGACTCTTCAGTTCCTATTTAAGAAGTGGATTTTTCTTCTTTCTTTCTGATGCTAAATCTATTTGGGCATCAATTAATTTCTTTTCTAAATCCAATACTTTATATTTTGAATTTTGTAATTGGAACTTGATATCTTTGTTACGAGATTTTAAAACTTCTTTTTCATTCATAATATTTTTAAGTTCTTGTTCCATATCACTTATCTTATTCTTTAGTTCTTCGTATTCTCCTACATCAATTCCAGGATGACTATTTTTAATTTCTTCAATTTCTGCATCCTTAATCATTAATCTCTTTCTTAATGCTTCGTCATTTTCCTTAAGCTCTAAGTTTTTATCTTGAATAGTTTTAAATGTGATATTTAAACTTTCTAAGTCACTTGCAACACTATTCTTTTCATTAGTCAGACCTTTGATCTCATGTTGCGCTTTAGCAAGTTCACTTTGCGCCTCTGTAAGTTCATCCTGAGCTTTATTAAACTTTTCTGCCATTGCGTTATACTCATTAAGTGAAATACTATTTTCAAGGGTATCAACCACTTTGATATACTCAGCTTTTGGTACACTATTATTTAGCTTTTCTAAGCTATCTTGAAGTTTTTCTTCTACAGCTTCATATTCTGCCTTTGAAATGCTGTTTTCTAATTTAGCTGCTATTTCATCATATTGAGCTTTATCAATGCTATTATTTAGCTTGTTTACTACCTCATTGTATTCTTC
Source organism: uncultured Clostridium sp. (assembly GCA_934777095.1). GTDB lineage: Bacteria > Bacillota > Clostridia > Clostridiales > Clostridiaceae > Clostridium. The sequence continues at coordinate 888 of CAKVNP010000200.1, forward strand.
CATAGAAACGCATTTATTTAGTTCCTCTACAACATTTTCGTATTTTTCTTTTTCTACGCTATTATTCAGCTTTTCTACTATCTCTTCAAACTGATCTTTTGGCACGCTGTTTTGTAATTCTTCATTTACAGCATTTAATTCTCTAACAAGTTCATTATTTCTATCAACAGACTTTTTAAAGTTATCTGTTAACACGTCTACTTGATTTTCTAAATTATTAAATTCAGCAAGCTGGTTATCTTTTTCTATTAACAGTTTTTCATTATCTAACAATTTATCATTTAGATTTTTAACTAGTTCATTCACCTCATCCAATTCAGTTAATTGTTCCTGCATTGAAAGGATCATTTCTTTTAGAGAATCAATTTCGCTATTTTTTTCTTCAAGGCTTGTCTCAATATCATCTTTTAATTCTTTTAATCTTTCTTTTAATGTCAAGTTGCGCTCTTCTAATGAATTCTTTTTCTTATTTAATTCGCTATTTTCTGACTCTACCTTAAATAATTCATCTGCTATATTCAATGCGCTTAATACTGCAACAGAACTTAAACTTAACTTATTATTATTTACAGAAATCTCCTTGAATTTTGAATCTACATAGGCAGCTACCTTTAGTAAGTATTCATCATCCTCTTTACCTTTTAAATTATATTCTACTCCATTTATTTTAACTGTAACAGTATTCATTCTTATACACCTCAATATATTATAATTGCTTATATTATAGCATATAGATTGCAAAATAACTACATAACATCTCATTTTTCCAGTTGTTATGGTATAAATATATTTTTTTCTCACATTTGCCATTAGAATACTTAATTGTTATACTTTTGAGGAGGTGTATAAGTATGAAAATAATGACTATTTTAGATAAATGTAATTTATGTACTAGAAGATGTAATGTAAATAGAAATGCTGGCCAATTAGGGGTATGTAGTGCTGGAGCTACTGTAAAGGCTGCTCGTGCTCAGCTTCATTTTTGGGAAGAACCTTGTATCTCCGGAGAAAATGGATCAGGGACTGTTTTCTTTTCTCACTGCAATTTAAAATGCGTATTTTGTCAAAACCATGAAATTTCACAGGAATATAACGGTAAAGAAATAACCATAGAAAGATTGGCTGAGATATTTTTAGAGCTGCAGGCTCAGGGGGCAAATAATATAAACTTAGTAACACCAACCCACTATGTGCCTCAAATAATTGAAGCTTTAGATATAGCAAAACGTAATGGTTTAATAGTACCTATTTTGTATAACACTAATGCCATAGACACCTTAGAAACAATAAAACTGCTAGATGGATATATAGATGTCTATCTACCTGATTTTAAGTACTATGACAATAAGTATGCATTAGAGTATTCTAAAATACCCGCTTACTCTGAAAATGCGTTAGAAATTATCAAAGAAATGGTATGCCAAACAGGGCCTTGCCAATTTGATGAAAAAGGTATTATTAAAAAAGGTGTTATTGTAAGACATCTTCTGCTTCCAGGATTACTATTTGACTCTAAAAAAGCTGTTGATGTTTTATATCGTAATTTCAAGGATGATATATATATTTCTTTAATGAATCAATATGTGCCGATGCACAATGCCAATTTATATCCTAAAATTAATAAACCTTTAAATCCTAAAGTTTATGACTCATTAGTCAACTATGCAGTAGAAATTGGTGTAAAAAATGGTTTTATTCAAGATGAAGGTACTAACACAAAGGAATTCGTCCCAAGTTTTCACAACGAAGGGATATAACATAGGGGACGGTTAACAATTTTTCACCCAAACTAATATAGGGGACGGTTAATTACTTTTAGCAGTTTTAATGCTAAAAGTAATTAACCGTCCCCAACTTATAAATTACACTATACCCATTTTGCTGATGATTCCATGAATTATTTGTTTTTTCTTTTGAGATAAGTATTCTCCATAATATTTTTGGCTCTCTTCTAAAGTTAATATTTCAACGATAGATGAATCTATTTCTTTAAGTACTACTAAATTTATATCTCTTCTATATCTATTTTCAATAGTATCGTATATATTATTATACATCTCTATACTATTAGTTTTCTTATATTTTCTTATTTCAGAATCAAGGCTTGTATCATATTTTTTTATTTTATATACAATTGCATCAGTAGCTTTTGATTTATTTTTTAAGAAATACTTTTCATATTCTTGTTTAATTCTATTTAATTCATCTATTTTGTATTCGCAGCCATTTACATTAATATTAATTTTTTTACCTTCAAAAACATTTAATAAAATATGTTCAATAAATTCTGCATCACTTGCTCCATTTTCTTTTAGCACTTCATTTCCGCCAACAATCTCAATTGCTTTACGTAACTGATTAATTTTCTCTATTAAAGTTCTGTTTTTAAATTCCATTCTTATTCTCCTAATCCACTTAAAAAATTCAAATTCATCTTATGTATACTTAAATTCCAAAGTAAATTATACTAGATTATATCAAGCTTTGTAAAACAATTTTTATCTTTCACAAGGACAGTTAATTAATTTCCATAGCTATTACCTTCAATGAACATATCAATACCTTCATAAATCGTAATACCTATCTCTTTTTGTAATTTCTTACAATTTATTATTTGTTCCATTATTTGTATAATGTATTCATAAGGATAAGTGAGGTGAGTAGAATGGTTGTAAAATGTATAGATAATAATCTTTGTTCTACCTTAACATTAAATAAGGAATACTACGTAATTGAAGAAGGTCCAGAATATTACGTAATAATTGATGATGTTCAGAATGAAACTACTTGCAGAAAATCTAGATTTTCTGTAGTTGAAGATGGTGACATTGCAAAAAAATGTAAAGCTACAGTAACAGAGCTATCTTATCAAATTGAACATGATTACAAAGATATTAAGACTTTTAATATCAGAAAAAATTCTAAAGGTGAAATTAAAGAAATCATCGTAAAATTCAAATATGAATAATTCATTTTTAGATTTAAGTTTTAATATTTATTAATTTTGCTAGACATAAATGTTTATGATTTCTTTTTAAACTATTGCATTCTGATCATAAACATACTCCTTTTAATATAATTTTTTACGATATACCATCCAAATTGATATTGCAGCAATTTGGGTGGTATATTTTTTAACACGATAAATTATTATATAAAAAAGGAATTCAATTTGAATCCCCTTTTTTTCCACTAATATTAAGCTTTTTAGATAGCTTGTTTTCTCACAAAAAATGATTTTGTTACCTAATCAGTAAAGCTTATCTATTCCTAATGCAGAACCCTATTTTACAGATATATTACGGCATGCTATTACATCTATTCCTGTATCAAAGATATTCTTAATAAGAATATCTCCTATATGAACTGGCGCTTTTAGCTTAAGTTTATTTATTTCCTCAACGCACTTAAAGTTCAACTCTTTTGGTATGGCACCATTTGTCTTAACCGGAATCACAGCTAACGTACCATTTTCAACCTTAGCTGTAGTAGTTATTACTCTCACAGGATTTGTAACTTCATTCTTACCATAAATTTCTCCTCTTTTACAAGTGTTACCACTAACTATCAAAGTTTCTGTATCAACTATTAAATGACATCCCATTGGGCATGAAATACATATTAATTCTTTTTTCATTTATTTCCACCATCCTAAATCCTATTACTTCTATAAATATAATAAACTTGTCTCCAGTTATAAAATTAATTAACCGTTCCCACAGCTTGCCCTTTTAATTACTAATTGTAATTAACCGTCCCTACCTTGCTACACCTAACAATCTTTAAGGGAAACTGTAATATCACCATCTATTTTTTCTAAGATATTTTTATTTAAAATTATCTTTTCCATTTCTGATGGAGCTAAATGTCTTTTCTTGAATTCTGCTAAGATTGTATCATTACACTTGACTACAAGTTTTTTATCATGATACACATTATTAACTCTTAGAAAAATATTTAGTTTATCATCCACTGCTGATACATTTAACCTTTGTGGAACAGTATAATTTACCCTATCTCCATTTAATATATTTATAGTTTTTTCTTCTTTATTAAGCTCACCTTTAATATATTTTGCAGCACATTCTCCTGCATGCTTAGCTTCCTGACTTACAAAATCAACAATATCATGAACATGAAGTACATTTCCACAAGCAAA
>CAKVNP010000201.1 GCA_934777095.1 uncultured Clostridium sp.
GATGTAAATGGCTCATCCATTAACATAATATCAGGATTTGCAGATAAAGCTCTTGCTATTCCAATTCTTTGTCTCTGTCCACCTGATAATTCCCCAGGATACCTATCCAATAGTTCTTCATTTAAGCCAACTAAATTTATTAGGTATCTCACCCTTTTCTCGATTTTCTCCTTATCTTTTTCATTTTTCAACCTTAGAATATATGAAATATTTTTCCTGATGGTCATATGTGGAAATAAGCCTATCTCCTGTATAAGATAGCCTATATTTCTCCTAAGAAATATTTTATTTACTTTAGCAATATCTATTCCATTTATATAAATCGCTCCTGAATCAGGATTAATCAGCCCATTTATCATTTTTAGAAATGTAGTCTTACCGCATCCTGAACTTCCAATTACAGTGATAAACTCGCCTTTAGCTATCTCTATATTAATATTATTCAGTACTACTTTGTTTTGATATTTCTTAACTACATTATTTACATAAATAAATCTATTATCTCCCATCCAACTTCTCCTACATTATAATAATCCATTTTCTTTCAGAAAATTTTCAGCCACCTTTTTTTCATCTTTCCCTTCTGTTTCCACCATATAATTTAGTTCTGCCATTTCTTTCTCAGTTATTATATTATTCATCTTAAGTAATACCTTCTTTAGTTCTGGATATTTTTCTAAGGTTTCATTTCTAATTACAGTTCCGCAATAATATGTCTGATAAAACGCTTTATCATCCTGCAGCAATTTAACATCTGAATCTGAAAGCTGTCCATCAGTTGTAAAAACATTCATTACATCTATATCTTTTGAATTAATTGCTTTATATTTTAACCCAATATCTAAGTCTACAGTATTTTTAAATTCCATGTCATATTCCTTACATAAAAGATCAAAACCATCATCACGTTCATAAAAATCACATTCAGCTCCAAAGCCGAATTCTTTAGCGTACTTTGCAAGATCTTAATATGTGTTGATATTATATTTATCTGTTAAATCCTTTCTAACGGCCAATCCATAAGTATTATTAAATCCGTATAAGCCAACCCAGCTTAAATTAAATTGCTGATTATACTTAACCTGTAGCTCATTAAATAGTACATCATCAGCTGGAATTTTACTTTCTTTTAACACAAAACTCCAAGCTGTACCAGTATACTCTGGATATAAATCAAAATCTCCTTTTAAAATAGCTGGGTGAATATTACTAGTACCACCACCTACCCCTTTAGCTATTTCAACATTTAAATCAGTATTTTCCTAAATAATAATTTTTAGCATCTCTCCTAAAATAAACTGCTCTGTCATAGGCTTGGTCGCTATTTTTATATTGTCTTTCTTTTTATCACAGCCAACTATTGAAAATAATAATATTACAACTAAAGAGATAATAACTTTTCTACTTACCTTCATAAGCCTAACCTCCATTTTTTATTAATCCTTTTTTCAATTATGCCAATAATTAAATCAGCTATCATTGCTAAAGCTACAATTAAGAGACTACCTGCTATAGTCATCATTTGGTTATTGGTGGTAATTCCTCGATAAACAGCTACTCATAATCCTCCTTCTCCAATAAAAGAAGCTATGCCTGCTAGTGCAATTGTCATAACTACCATATTTTTAAAGCCTGCTAAGATAACTGTTAACGCCAACGGAATTTTAATTTTAAATAGAATTTGTAATTCAGTGCTACCCATCCCTCTTGCTGCTTCAACAATGGATGGATTAATATTTTCTATTCCTGCATAAGTATTTCTTATCATCGGCAGCAATGCATAAATTGTTAAAGCAATAACAGCTGTAGTATTACCTATTCCAGAAAAAGGTATTAAGAAACCTAATAATGATATTGATGGAATAGTATATAAAAAATTTGTTATAGATAAAACAACTGATGACGATTTCTTATATTGGCTTATTAATATTCCAAGAAATCCGCCTATAAGAGCTGCAATTAGTATTGAAATGCCTGATATTGCTAAATGTTCTAAAGTAAGCTGTAAGAAAAAATCAGATCTATCTAGATATATTTGTATTAATTCTTTAATAATTCTACCTCCTAATAAAATTATTATTATTAATACTATATAGAAGCGTTCTTAAAGAAAATCAAATATACAATTGAAACTAACACTGATACTATAAGCAGTACTAAAAACAAATAATTATTGTTAAAATTATATATAGGTGCAGTTATTAGTGGTCCTACAGCATATCCTAACGATTCTGACGCGCCTACTATTCCAAAGATTAAACCTTTTATTTTGTTATAATCTCCAAACTGAGAAAGGGAATTCTGCAATGCACCATTTAAAAAAGTAGCTCCTAAAAAATAAATTACTATTATTATGGTAAATAATGATATATTTCTTGTGATAATCAATCCAAATAGCGCTAAATCCATGATAATAAATGAAAATAAAAATTGTTTTCTATTACCCACTAGATCACTTACATATCCTGCAAGTGGAGCCCCTAACCCAAATACTAATAAATATACAGAAATTATTGACGAGGTATACATTGTGGATACTCCTAAAACATCCTGTCCATAGAAATGAATTAAAGCAACTACACAAGAATATATAAAATCTCCTAGAAAAGCACTTGCAGATAGAATTATTATTTTAGAGGTGCATCCACTTTTTCTAATTTCTTTTATAATAGTTTTAATACCTTCAGATTTAACTTCATTTTCTTTTTTTACCTTTTTTATTTTTAGTACCACATAGAATAACGATATGAAAATTCCTATTGCTGAGATATAAAATGTAATATTGAAGTTATTAGTCTTTTCTAAGATTATGCCGGCTATCGCTGCTCCTATTCCTCCTCCTAAAGTAAATACAGCAGCTGCTAACCCCGTACATTTTCCTCTATTTGCTTTATCTAGAGTTCTAGCTAATACTGAATATGTTGCTGGTGCTGCCATCCCCAAAATAGCACCTTGCAGCACATAGATAAGTCCTAAACTGAAACTTTTATCCGCAAACATATAGCTAATTGGTATCAAGCCCATTAAAAATAATGATATTACCAACATAAACTTATCGCCAATTTTATCTGTTACAATTCCAAATGGCAGCTGAATAATTGTTTTACTTATCCCATATCCGGAAATTATCATACCAATTACTACAGTAGTCATACCAACAGACTTAAAGAATAGTGGTATTATTGGAATCATAATGCTATAACTTATACCAAATATCAATCTATATATGCAAAATCCCCTAAACTCTTTATTAGAAAATATACGGTTATACTCCATAACTTTATCCACTCCAAAAAAACATTAGAACAATATTTATTATATTCATTTGCTTTTCAGATTATTATTTAAGTAACGGAGATTACAATAACAAGTAAAATAAAGTCTCCCTGATTTCCTTTGCAACAGTATAACTTTCCGGAAACTCCAGCATAATAACTCCTTCTTTCATTAAAACTTTATATCAAGATAATTATTTTAACTTTCCGCCTTTTGCAATATTATCTAAATCCTTTTATAAAAAAAACACATGAGAATTTTTTACCCCATGTGTCCAAAAAAAATATTCCTATACTCCTGCGATAAAATTGATGCAATCAATTTTTAGTACCCTCTCCCTCTTCTCTTGCTGAAAGCACCCTTCACCACCATAGGTCTTCCACCTAAAAAAACTCTAAATGTTGAATTTAGAGTTTTTTTAACATTCACCTTGCGCAGCAAACCTTCACCTGCTTCAAGGCAACATTCACTAAAATATGGGTTCTTGGTTATTCATAGAATATCCATCTGTCTTTACGTCTTTTAAATCTAAGCTTTCATCCTTAACTTCAACTTTACTTAATTTTTTAACTGCTCCAAATGGCTCTTTTAAAGAAATTCCTTCACCTCTACCAGAAATAACCCATAAAATCTTATATCCTAAAGGTTTTACTGTAAGCTTCTCTTCTCCTTTTCCATCTGTAAAATAGATAAGAAGATTAAATTTATTTCTATTAGCATATTCAAAAACAGGTGTAAATCTAGTACCTCCGCTAGCTGAACTTCTTTCTTTAATATCTGAAATTTTCTTTACCTTATATGCTCTTCTTATCTGATTATCACATTCGATTATTGTAATTTCATGATTATAGTTTTTCACAATAGATAATACTTCTTTAATTGCCTGCTTAAATTCTTCATCACTAATACTTCCACTTATATCTATGGCCACTGCCACATCTGCCTTATGAATTCTAAGTTCGCCCCTTAAATCTAATCTATTAGGCTGTCTTCTATTTCTTCTAGTGACTGTTTTCTTTTTATTACTTTCCACAGTTCCCATTACTTTTTTAAGATAAATATTCCAAGGAAGCTCTCCCTGACTGTTTTTTAAAGCTTTTATCATTCCTTCTATATGGAGTGGAAGCGTACCTTTTTCTGACTGCTTTAAAATTTTTTCAGTAAATTCTTTTAATGTTTTTTCATAAATTTCATTACTTTCATCCCAGATGTCGTGAGTGGTTTCAGCATCAAATCCTGATTCATTCTCTTCACTGTCATCCTCTTCCCCATCTTTATCTTCTTCCATTAAATTTAGTTCATTTTGAATATTTTCCACATAATATTCAAAGGTATTATAACTTTCCATCTCTAAATTATATTTTAGATTTACACCGCTTAAAGTAATTGCATATGGAGGAAGATTATCTAAGTATTGATTTACAACTATGTCCATTGCTAGGTTTATTGCCAGTGTACTATATTTACCTTTTAAATCTTTAGCTCTTGTTAAATGAAGAGCTAAAATATGATGTATTTCATGTTTTATTGTTGTTTCCATCTGCTTAATATTTAACTGAAGAAACATTAGAGGATTAAAATAGATAACATATTTTGCATCCTTGAAATTTATTGCTGTAGGGCTGGAAATATTAAAGCGTATTTCTCTTGCCATTTGAAATAAGAAGTACCCATAAAAGTTATCCTTTTCTTCCATTAAGCTTAAGGTTACTTTATCAATAAGCTTAAAAAAATCCTCTTTAA
>CAKVNP010000202.1 GCA_934777095.1 uncultured Clostridium sp.
ATCCATTTCATCTTCAATTTTTTCTAAATCCTCAGGTGAAAAAGGCTCATCTATATCAAAATCATAATAAAATCCATTTTCAATATTAGGCCCAATTGTTAACTTTACATTTGGAAAAAGATTTTTAACTGCTTGTGCCATTACATGCGCAGTAGAATGCCTGATAACTTCTATGGCCTCTTCATCTTTATCTGTTAAAATTCTTACACTGTCTCCATCCTTTAGCTTGCTGCTTAAATCTACTAATCTGCCATTTACTTCCACAACTATTGCTTCCTTGGCCAATCTATTGCTTATTGATTTTGCTAAATCAAAAGCTGAACTTCCTTCATTTATTTCCTTTTCACTACCATCCATTAATTTTATTTTAATCATCCTATTATTAATAGCACCGTATCCTCAATGCGCTATTAAAATTCACATCCTTTCTTATTTTATTTATCTTTAATCTTTCTTTCCTCGTGACTTCAAGTTTTGTCATTCCTCTTCATCCTTTCATCAATAAAAAAAGCATCCATCCTAAGCTTATGCTTGGGACGAATGCTTATTGCATACATGGTTCCACCCAAATTAAATTAATAATTTAATTCATCTTTATTATGATAACGGTATAACCGATGGCATTTCTTTTAATAAAAATACTCAGCCATTGCTCAAAGGCTAGTCTTCTTATAAATCATATTTAGGTATGCTTTCAGCCGGTGACATACCCTCTCTTTAAACTGTATTTCTATAATACTCTTCCTTATCATAGCAATTTTTTATTTTAAATTTAAATCCATCTTACTCCTTTATTTTATATCTGTCAATATTTTGAAATTATCTTTTTTCTTTCCTTAAAAATAATATATTAATAAACTTATCTTTTAATACTTTTTAATATATTATTCTATTTTTTTATATATTTAAACCATGGTCTATTTATATCAAGAGGTAAAAATCCAGCACTTTTATAAAAAGCTTCTCTATTTTCTCCGCCAGCATCAACATAGGCTACTTCTGCCCCTAACTTTTTTGCTCTCCTCAATCCCTCTTCAATAACACATCTTCCTAAAGACCTTCTTCGGTAATCAGGATGTGTTCCTACCGGCTCAATTTTAGCCAGTTTGTTGTTTAAATCAACCCATACTGTACAGAAAGAAGTCAATTTATGGTCATTAGCTGTAAATAAATCTAACTCCTTATTATAATATATAGAGTCATCTAAAGTAGGTTCCTCCATATCACTAGATATTTTAGAATTAAAAGCTAATTGCTGGACTCTGCATTTATCACGCCAATCAATGCCATCCTTCATAGATACATACTTAAACCCACTTGGAAGCTCTGCATCCACATGACTTTCCTCTAAATAATTAATATTTTGATATTCATACCAATCAAGCTGCTTTATATATCCTCTCTCTTCTAATATCTTATGTCTGAATTTATCTGAATCTAAAGCCCACATAATGATAAACAGTTCTCCATTTTCATTTTCTTCTGCTATATTATCTTCTGCCCATTTAATCATTTCTTTTTCTAAATATCTATACTCTGGATGTATAATTATAGTTCTTATTTTCTATTATCCATTTATTAATGGTTAAGCTTTTCATTACATCTAATTCTACCGTCTTTCTTGCTTCAAAGAATTCTACTGCTCCTTTAAAACCTTTTAAATGATGTGCCTTACCATAAGGTGACATTTCAATCCACATAATTACATTATCTATCCAATCAACACCATCATGTCCTGGTGATTTTCTCTCCCTGGCAACTCTACTGATGGTTTCAGTTACACTCTCCTGTGACAAATAAATTATTTTAGGATTTAATGATTTAACTTTTCCTATAAGGTTATTCATATATAAGCTGATTTCTTCCTTGCTTGCATTATAAAATCCTAACAATTCATTAATTTGATTCTGCAGATATGCACATTCAAAAATCACAATTTCATCATGATCATCTGCAGCATCTGTAAAATTTGCCCATCTTCTTAATGAAATCTCTTTAAATTGATCTAAGATAATCGCCTTCACTAAATATTTTCACCTTTTCACCTTGGCTTATCAAATAGTCTTTCAGTCTTATTGCTATGGTGATTTTACCTAAACCAGGTATTCCTTCGATTAAAATTAATCTATTTTTCATCTAAACACCTTCTTATATTACTTCTTCTAATTCTCTAGATTTTTCATCCCATAAATTCATGATATCTTCTAATTCCTTTTCATAACCATTTTTAATATCTGCAAGTTCACTTAATTTACTATACTCACAAGAATAGCTTTCCATTTCTTTTTCAACTGCTGCTATTTTCTCTTCTAATTCAGAAATTTCTCTTTCTAATTTCTCGATAATCTTCTGCAGCTTTTTCCCTTCATCTACCGTCCTTTCTTTTTTGATTTTAGCCTTTTTAGCTTTAACTTCTGGAACTTCCTTTATTTTCAGCTTTTCTTTTTCCTGCTTAAAATCATCATAATTACCAGCATATGAATTAAACTTTCCATCTTTTATTTCGATTATCCTGCTGCCTACTTTATTAATAAAATATCTATCATGGGAAATAAAGAAAATAGTACCTTTGAAGTTTTCCAAAGCTGTCTCTAAATTTTCAATAGATTCTATATCTAGATGATTAGTAGGCTCATCAAGAATTAATAAATTTATATCATTATATAAAAGCTTGCTTAATTTAAGCCTAATTCTTTCTCCTCCTGATAAATGCTTAACCTTTCTAAATACTGTTCCACCATAAAACATAAATTTAGCTAAATATTCTCTTGCCTTTCCTTCTAAGATTTCAAAGTCTTCTCTAAAATCTTCTAGAACTGTTGCTTCTTCATCAGTAAAAGTTATATTCTGTGGCAGATAAGCAGCCTTTACACTTTCACCTAATTTTAATTCACCAGTAAAATCTTCATCCTCACCTAAGAGCATTTTTAAAAATGTTGTCTTTCCACAGCCATTTGAACCTATTAAGGCAGCTCTCTCCTGGAAATAGATCATCATTTCAGCATCTTTAAACAATTCCTTATCATCAAAGCTTTTACATAAATCTTTTACTTTAATTACGTCTTTTCCTGATCTGCCTGTTTCTTTAAAGTTAAGCTTCATATTGTCATGTTCAAACTTAGGCTTATCAATTCTTTCAATTTTATCAAGGGCCTTCTGCATGCTGGCAGCTCTTTTAAAGAATTTTTCATTATCAGCCCTCACTGCCCAATCTCTTAATTTCTTAATGGCATTTTCCATTGCCTTAATCTTTTTTTGCTGCTCTTTAAAATCTTCAAATTGTTTAATCATATTTTCTTCTCTTTGCTTAACATAAGAAGAATAATTGCCTTTATACACTTTATTCTGCATATCTTCTATTTCAATAATTTTACCTACAACATTATCTAAGAAATACCTATCATGGGATACAATTAAAACCATTCCTTTATAGCTTTTTAAATATCCTTCAAGCCATTCTACTGACTTCATATCTAAATGGTTGGTAGGCTCATCTAAAAGTAAGATATCTGGTGACTGCAGCAAGATTTTCCCTAACATTACCGTAGTCTTTTCTCCACCGCTTAATAGATTAAAATCTCTATTTAAAAAGCTGTCATTAATATTAAGGCCAATACATACCTTGCTTAATTTTTCTTCCCTATCATAACCACCTTTTGTTTCATATTTTTCTTGAAGTATACTATAGTTTCTAAAAACTCTTTCAAGTTCTTCACCTTTTATTGACTTCATTTTTTCTTCCATACTTCTTAATTCGCTTTCAATTTGAGCTACTTCCTCAAAAGCTTCATGTAAAACATCAATTACTTTTTTCCCGCTTTTATCAGGCATAACCTGCTCTAAGTACCCAACTGAAGCACCTCTTGGTACAAATACACCACCTTTATCATGGCTGGTTATTTCATGTATTCCTGCAATAACCTTCAGCAGTGTACTTTTACCACAGCCATTAATACCAACTATTCCAACTTTTTCTCCATCATATATTTGAAAAGTTATACCGTCAAAAACTTGTGTTGCATCTAAATATTTTACTAAGTTATTAACTGTAAGCTCCATCATAATTCATCACTACCTTTATACTTTTTTCTCTTTATGTGTGGCTGGTAATAGGCAGAATAAATTTATAATCTGCTGATTTTTCAAAGTTCTTTGTGAAAAATGCATCTTCATCTTCGTCTATTACGCCCACTTCTGCTTTATATCTCTTTAAATCTGCAGTAAACCCAAGATTAATCCACTTATAAGCCTGCCCGCCTATTTTTTCAATAATATCATCTACTGAAAAATCTCTGCTGCTTATTACATCGTGGATTGTAATTGTATCATCTGTTTTTTCTAAAATCACTATCGCATCATCCTCTGGCAGATAATATAATGCTTCAGCAAACATTCGTTTACAATATACCTTTAAAGGCCATTGATCATTTATTATGCCTAATGTTTTTGATACAGGCACCCTTCCATCTGTCAGTTCATCGATTAAAGGCCAGTCTTTCTCTACATTCAGCTTTCTTAAGCCAGCCTTTTTATGACATACATCTTGTGAATTTATTTTAAATGAGTTCATCTTAGTTCTTTTAAAGCCAAACTTAGTATAAAAATCTAAAACACCTTCATGTCCAAACAAATAAAAGAAATCAGCTTTACCTGCATAATCTTCAAATATTTTCTCCATCAATGTTTTTATCAGATTTTTATTTCTATATTTCTCCTTAGTCATTACAGCCCCTAGTTGGACAGCATGCTTTTCTTCCCCTTCTACAATTAAAGTAAATTCATTTACCGACACATTAGCTGCTATCTCATTATCATTAAAATAGGAGTAATTTATATAATTGCTCTTTTCATTCCATAATCCATCTTCATGCCAAGCTCCATAGTGTACATCAAAAGTTTTTAAAGCAAAATCCTCAAAACTTTTTCTTAATATTTCATTATTTATATATCCTTTTTTAAATTGTAATGTTTCCATTTTCTCCTACCAAATCTATACTCCTTTATAAAACCAAAATAC
>CAKVNP010000203.1 GCA_934777095.1 uncultured Clostridium sp.
CCTTAATGAAGTAAGGGTTAAGTAGCAGAAGTTAGTAAAAGTAAAGCTTGAAGATTATGAAGCATGGTGCTGTTAAGGCTATATGCTTCATTATTGTATTATAGAAATGAGATTATGGAGGGTTTTAAATGAACATAGTAGTAGCAGGAACCGGGTATGTAGGTTTAGTAACAGGAGCATGTCTTTCAGAGGTAGGACATAGTGTTACTTGTGTTGATATAGATGAAAAGAAAGTTGAAATAATGAAGAAGGGAATATCTCCTATATATGAACCAGGACTTGATGAATTATTATTAAAGAATTATCAGGCCGGAAGATTAGATTTTACTACAGATTACGAAACTGCTTATAAAAAGGCTGATATTGTATTTATAGGAGTTGGTACACCAGAAAGAGTTGATGGTTCAGCTAACTTAGATTATGTATTTTCAGTATGCAGCCAGATTGCAGGAAATGTTGAAAATGACTGTTTAGTAGTAGTTAAGTCTACTGTTCCAATTGGAACTAATGACAAAGTAGAAGAATTTTTAAGAGAAAATCTTAAGAATGATGTTCAGATAGAAGTAGCTTCTAATCCGGAATTTTTAGCACAGGGAACTGCTGTACCAGATACTCTTCATGCATCAAGAATTGTAATTGGGGTTGAATCTAAGGAAGCAGAAGAAAAGTTAAGATATGTATATGAAAGATTTGGACAACCTATAGTGGTAACTAATCGAAGAAGTGCTGAAATGATAAAGTATGCATCTAATGACTTTTTAGCTTTAAAAATTTCATTTATGAATGAAATGGCTAATGTATGTGAAATTGTAGGAGCTAATATAGAAGATGTTGCTAAGGGGATGAGTTTTGATAAGAGAATTGGGGAAAAGTTCTTAAATGCAGGGCTTGGATATGGTGGATCATGTTTCCCAAAAGATACAAAAGCACTTCACTGGCTGGCTAATGACAGCGGATATGAAATAAAAACTATTAAAGCAACTATTGAAGTAAATGAAAATCAAAAATACAAGCTATTTAGAAAAGCTAAGCAGAGATTTACTTCATTAAAAGGCATGAAGGTAGCAGTTTTAGGGCTTACATTTAAGCCAGGAACTGATGACTTAAGAGAAGCTCCATCAATACCAAATATAAGAAGACTATTAGATGAAGGTGCTGAAATAGTTGCCTATGATCCAGTTGGGGAAAATAATTATCGAAGATTATTCCCGACAGAAATTGAATATGTTTCATCAGCAGAAGAAGCTTTAAAAGATGCAGATACAGCATTTATCTTTACTGAATGGAATGAAATCAAGGAAGTTAAATTAACTAGATATAAGGACTTAATGAAATCTGTGGTAATTTTTGATGGACGTAACTGTTATGAATTAGAGGAAGCTGAAGAAGCAGGCGTTGATTACTATTCAATAGGAAGAAGAGAAGTAAAGCAGATTAGAAAATAAAGAAATCGGAGAAAGCATAATGCAGAAGGTTGGCGTTGTAATCCTAAATTACTTAAATTATAAGGATACCATAGAGTGTATTGATAGTTTAAAAGATGAAGGTTATCAAAATAAAGAAGTTATTATCGTAGATAATGGATCAAATAATGAATCATTTGAGATAATTAAAGAACATTGTAAGGGACTTGAAAATACGTATTGTTTAAAGTCTGAGGAAAATTTAGGCTTTGCTAAAGGAAATAATATCGGAATTGAATATGCAGTAAAAGAGCTGCAATGTAACTTTGTACTTGTAGTAAATAATGATACTATTTTTGAAGATAAAAATTTAATAAGTAATTTAATGGATAGTTATGAAGAAGGGGTGGCAGCTATAGGTCCAAGAATAATAGCTGCCAATGGCCTAGATCAGAATCCAATTAAGCACATAATAGATAAGCAGGCTACAGAAAGGCACTTAAGAGAATGTGGCCAAGGGAAAAGTTTACTAAAGGATTCAGCTATTTATAGGGCTGCTATAAAAGCCAAAAGAATTATTCAAGGAAAGCTTAGTGGTGAGGAACAGCATAATTCACAAGAGTTAGTTCTTCATGGAGCATGTTTTATGCTTACTAAGGATTATTTTGAGTATTATCCTTATTTATTTCCTGGGACATTTTTATATTATGAAGAAAATATTATTACAGTATTAACTAAGAAGGTTAAATTAAGAAAAAAACTTATCGATAATACTTATATTTATCATAAGGAAGATCAATCAACTGAAATGAGTTTTAATAATGATAATGAAATAAGAAGGAAATTTTATGTTGATAGTGCCAAGGAATGTTTAAAACTTTATGATTTAAGTTATGATAAAATCATAAAAAGTTACTTTAAAAAGTAGGAGCTGATATTTTGAGTAAAAACTTAGGAAAAAAGTTCTTGGAGTTCGCATTAGGTAGTGGAATAACCATGATATTAGGATTATTGACTACTCCTGTAATTACGAGAATTATTTCTCCAGAACAATTTGGAAAATTATCAATGTTTAATACTGTATCAAATATAGCAAGTGTACTATTGATACTTGGCTGTGACCAGTCATTTATGAGGTTCTTTTATGAAGAGGAACCTGAAAATAGAAGAGGACTTTTATTTAAAGTAGTAAAGGTTCCGGCATTTGTAACTATAACAAGCAGTATAATGCTGTTATTCTTCTCTGCACCACTAATCAGATTTATGGTGGGTGAAAGCAAGATATCAGTAACCTTATTATTTATCTCACAGATTATATTTTTAGTAGTAGGCAGATTTGCCATGCTGGTAGTTAGAATGCAGCAGAAAGGAAAGCAGTATTCTACAGTGCAGGTTTTAGGAAAAGCCTCATACATAGCAGTAACTTTATTTATCTTTACTTTTTTAGGAGATAATTATTTAGTATTAATTATTGCAACTACTATTTCGAATATGATAATGGCTCTTGTGAGCATATTATTTGAAAGGGACTTTTGGTTTAGAAAAACTAATACACGTGTTTCAAATAAATTTACCACAAATGAACTGCTTAAATATGGCTTTCCATTTGTATTTGTTTATATAGTTAACTGGCTGTTCCAGTCAATAGATAAGTTCACTATTACAGCATTTAAAGGTTATGAAGAGGTTGGAATTTATAGTTCAGCAAATTCAATTATTTCAATGCTGAATATAATACAGACAACTTTTAGTACATTCTGGACTCCTGTTGCTTATGAACATTATAAAGAAAAACCTGAAGATACAGGATTTTTCATTAAAGTAAATGATATAGTAACTTTTATAATGATTTTATTTGGAATAGGTTTTATTACTTGTAAAGGACTGATAAGTCTTTTATTAGGACCACAGTATAGAACGGCTTCATATATTATGCCATTCTTAGTATTTATGCCAATAATGTACACTATTTCGGAAACTACGGTACAGGGAATTGCTTTTGTAAAGAAAACAAATTACTATTTGTGGATTGCAGTAATAAGTGCTGTTACCAATGCTATTGGAAACTTTATGCTTGTTCCTTCAATGGGGGCAAAAGGTGCAGCAATATCTACCGGAATTTCATATGTAATATTTGCAATATTAAGAACTCAGATATCAAAAAGATTATATCCAGTAAAATATAAAGCTTTTAAAGCTTATATCTGTATGGCAGGCTTAGCAGTGCTAGCGCTGTATGGAAGTTTTAATAATTTCGATTTAATGACTGTCTTAATAAGTGCAGCTAATATAGTTATACTTTGTGTACTATATAAGGATGTAATTGCAGATGGTATAAAATATGGAAAGAGCAAATTAGAAAGTATTAAAAATAAGTAGAGCTGAAAGCGAGAATCTATTATGTATGAAAGAATATTAGTTAAAATATATAAACACTCAGGCAATGTGAGGCTTTCTAAATTATGCACCAATATCATTATGTGCATGTTAAGCTTTATATCTGTTATTAAATATTATTTAACACCTGCTGATCATACTGAGATGACAGTTGTAGATGAAGTGGCAGAAAGAAGCTTTGTACCTAAAAAGATTAAAAGAAATGAGCAGGTAAAATATGATTTATCAATTATTATACCTGCCTATAATAGCAGCGGGACAATAGATAATTGTCTTGAGTCAATTTTAAAAGAAGATACTGATTACAATTATGAAGTGATTGTAATTAATGACGGTTCTAAAGATGATACTTTAGAAAAACTTGCTAAGTATCGAGAATTGAAAAATTTTACTATTTTAAGCCATGAAAACAGAGGAATAGCGTGTACAAGAAATAGAGGATTAGAAGAGGCTGCTGGAAAGTATATCATGTTTGTTGATGCTGATGATATTGTTCCAGCAGAAACAATTAATGTTTTACTTAATAAAGCTTTTTCTAAGAATTATGATATTATTGAAGGTAATTATCTTAATGTATATGGTGATGGTAAAAAGGTTTCTGGGAAGGCATTATGGCAGGATGATTTTGAGGTTGATTTAAAGCAGAACCAAGAATTTATCAGAGAAATAAAAGGTTTCCCCTGGGGAAGAATATACAAAAGAGAATTATGGGATAATGTTGAATATCCAATAGGTTTTGAATATGAAGACACAATAATAAGATTCACTATATTTAGAAGAGCAGAAACTTATGCATATATTAACAAAAATATTTATGAATATACCTTAAGTACAACTTCCATAAGCAGCAGGCTTAAAGGAACATTAAACAGTCTGGATACTTATTTTGTTGCTAAATATCTAATAGATAATAATAGGTATTTAGGAGTTAAAGAAGATGAAGTATTTTATAAGGTGGTACTAAATCAATTTTCATCAATGCTTTATTATAGAAGTATTGGTGTGAATAAAGAGTATAAGAAGTATATATTATCAAAGTCAGCAGAAACACTAACAGAAATCGAAGATTACTGTCCACAGTTAAGCCAAAAAGATAGAATGTTGAAAAGTGCAATATTAGAGAAGAATTTAAAGCGTTGGGAAATATGTTGTAAGTGGAGATAAAATAGTAATATAATAAAGAATGTCTAAAATTATAGTAAAGTTTAATAT
>CAKVNP010000204.1 GCA_934777095.1 uncultured Clostridium sp.
GTAATAGCTCTTTCCGTAAAATACCGGAATAAACATTTATAGTATTTTTTTTAGTGCTAGAAGTAAGAATTGTATCCATCCCAAATATAAAAGGTTTCATATTGTAATTAACATCTTTAGATGTTTCTAGCGTTGATATTTTATTTAAAACTTCAGTTGCACCATATTTAGACACTTCATTATTAAAATTATTTATAATATCAATTAATATAGCTTTTTTTTGTTTTAAAAAATCAATAACAGTAATTAAATATGGAGAAATTTCTGTTAAGTAATTTTGATAATTGCTATAAATATCTAAAATAGATATTTTACTTTCTAGTGGAATAGAAAGAGAAAGAACTTTATTAATAAATTCCTGGGAATCTATTGATTTTTCATTTTTTAGATTATCTACAATATCAAGCGTTTCTGAAATATTATATGCTATACGTTCAGCAGAAAAATTTTTCATATCAGCTACAAGTTTATTTAAATTTCCATCAAATTCATCTAATACATCATAGAATATTAAAAATGCAATTGAATTTGAACCGATAGTATTATAAGGAAAACCTTCAAGATTTGAAAAGTATTTAGATAATATATCACTATCTATAGATATATGTTTATTCAGATCATAAGTTAATTTTTTTATTCAGGTTCAGGACTTGAATTAAAACCTGAAATAACTGCCCCAGGAGGAAATATATGGTCTACAGTAGTGGATAGTAATAATCCTAGTGATTATACAGGAAGCTATGCAATGATGAGTGGTACATCTATGGCTGCACCACATATGACAGGTATTGGTGCATTAGTCCGTCAATATGTAACAAAACAAAGTTTTTTTGAAGGATTATCCTCTACTGAAGTTGGACAAGTTGTAAATCAATTATTAATGAGCACAGCAGTACCACAAAAAGATGATAATGGTGTTTATTATTCACCTCGTCAACAAGGAGCAGGGCTTGTAAATTCATATTCTGCAATTTCAACACCAGCATATATAAGTGTGGATGGTAAGGAAGTAGGAAAATTAGAATTAGGTGATGATCCAGAAAAAGCTGGTTCATATAATATTAATTTTAATTTAAATAATATTTCAAATAATGCTTTAGAATATAGTGTAGAAGTTGTATTAATGAGAAGTAATACAACAACAGTTAATAGTCAATGGGGCGAACGTGAAGTAAATACAAATACTGATTCTATCATAAAAACTGTATCATTAGGAAATGTTTCAGTAGGTGCTAAAAAAGTACAAGCTTTAATAAGACAGTTTCATTAACAGATGCTGAAAAATCAGAATTAGATAGTTTATTTGAAAATGGTGCTTATGTTGAAGGATATGTAGTATTAACTGATACTACAGGAAATAAAAATCCTCAATTAGGATTACCGTTATTAGCATATTATGGTGATTGGACTAAAGCTCCAATATTTGATTCAAGTACATGGCTTGATAATCCACAAGATGGAAGTAATGTTTTTAATAATGAAACAACATTTAGTACAAATATAGTAGGAAGTACTATAAGCAATGATATTTATGGGGTTATTGGATACATTAATTTAGGTCAAAATGTATTTGATTCAAATTCAGCAACTAATCAACTTGTATATCAAAAAGAAAATATATCATTATCACCAAATGGAGATGGTTATTTCGATTGTATTGATGATTATTTACTTTATCAACTTCGTGATGCTAGATTAATAGTAGTTGAAGCAAAAGATGCTGAAACTGGTGAAGTTTATATGAGAGATTGGGCATCATATTCATCAAGAAGCCTTGTCAATTCAAGCTATGGTGTAGTTATTCCGTATAGTGCATATGGATTAATGCCTACTTGGGATGGAACAGATAAAGATGGTAATAAATTACCAAGTGGAACTAAGTGTATTTATACTATCACTGCTTATGGTGAGGGTGAATATGGAGATAAGGTTTATAATGAAAGCGAAAATAGAGACGTCACAAACTTTGACTCTATTATTCCTGATGAAAATGAACCAACATTTAATGGTCATAAAATGAATAAAGAAGGGGACGTTATTTCATTCCCAGTAGTTATTGATACAGTAGCGCCAAAACTTAAAAATAATGCAGTAAGCTTTTATGAAGAAGATGGACGTACTTATATAAAAGGTACAGTATATGATGAAGACGGATCAATTGCAGCTATTCAAGTAATGCCTTATGTAACACGTACTTATAAGGAAGGTTATGGAGATCCAAGTTATTCTCAAGTAGGAATTGACAAGAATAATCCATTCTATACTAATCATATTTACGATCCAGCAACTAAGGAATATACATTTACTGCAGATGTAACAGAATATGTTCATGCAAATGAATCATTCGCAGGTGAAAATAACTACTATGATTATAAATGGTATGGAAATGTATTAATATCATGTGGTGATTATGGTGCTAATGAAAGAGGGTATGCAGTAAAAGTAGATTCTACTGAGGGAATAGTTCTTTCACAAACTTCGGCGTTATTACATGTAGGTGATGAATTTGATTTAAGTGTTAACGATAATACAAAAGATGAAGAAAGCTCACTTACTCGTACATCAAGTAATCCAGAAGTTGCAACAATTGACCAATATGGCCATGTTAAAGCAATATCAGCAGGCCAAACAATAATTACAGTTTCTAATGGAAATTCATCAGCAGTTTGTGTTGTGGCTGTTGAAGAAAAAAATACAGAAGTAAAAGATTTTGATTTATCAATTGAAAAGTTTGATGGATTAAAACCAAATGGTCAAATTGTAGTTAAGGTGAATAATTTACAACCAGCTGATGTTCAAATAGATAACATTAGATGGGAAGTATTTGAAGATGAGGATTTTGTTAATGATTATGCAGCAGGGCTTGTTTCAGTAGGTAAATATTCTAGTGATGCTTTATCAGGATTTGTCTACTTAACAGTTAGTGCATCAGAAGATCTTATTCCTTCTGGACATGCTATTTTAAAGGTAACTATAGGCGATGTTGAAAGGACAATGGATATAAATTGGGATGATATTTATCAAACAAGAGATCAAGATGATATCATATCAGCAGAAAATTATGATGATCAAGCAATTTATGTAACTCAAGGTGAAACAGCTCAGCTGGTGGCAAAATATAGACAAAATTCTTTACATGAAGTTGGAGATGTTCAAACTGATCTTAAGGGATTAAAGCTTGATGGAGCTGATTTCTTTAGTATAGGGGGATCATATAAAGCTAAATTAGTAAATGAAGAAGGATATAAGGTACCTTCAGAAGTTCAGTTGTTTACAGTATATCCAGATGGTTACACATATCCAATATATAATTACCCATCATATACTGCATACTCATATGATGCAGAAACAGGAGAAATAATACTTTTGGACAAGTTTTAATCCAGAAGTAGCTACTGTTTCAGAAGATGGAACTATTACTGCTATATCTGAAGGATACGCTTATATAAAAGTAGCATTAGCAACAGATTGTACAGTTAAGAGTTACTATATCGTACATGTTGTAGGAGCTGAGGAATATACCGTTACATTTAGAGCTGATGGACAAGAAGTTGCAAAAGTTACTAAAAAATATGGATCTGTTTTATCTGAAGAAGATTATCCAGAAGTTCCAGCTAAAGAAGGATATACAGGAGAATGGCCAAAAGTAATTGATCCAATATTAAGCGATATGACCATAGACGCTATTTATACAGAAGTTGGATCTGATCCGGATTCAGGAAATGGTGATGTAAATAAGCCAGTAACTCCACAAAAACCTTCAACAACTGGCAGTGATAATTCACAAACAGATAATAAAGATAGTGTAAATGTAAGTTCAAATAATACTTCTACTACTAATATTCCACAAACTGGAGGTAATAATTGGTTGGTAGCTGTATTAATATCATTACTTTTATTAGTAGCAGGAGCAGTATCATTAATACGTGATAGAAAAAAACAAAAATAATTTTTATAAACAAAATTAATCCCAAGTAAACCGAAATAATAATGCAATTACTTTATTAATTTCATATACTAAAAAGGTCACATCGATTTAAAGATGTGGCCTTTTATATATATATGAAGAATTTTTTCGTTTATACAACATAACATTAAATATGAGGTGATTTTATGAAGAAAATATTGTTGGTGCTTTTAATACTAATTTTTACTTTTGCAGGCTGCAGCAGCTATTCTTATAGTGATAAACAACTAAAAGATACTATAGATAAAGTGCTAACTTATAAAAACGGTTATGATGATGAAATGAAGAAGTATATAAATGAAGATAATTTTTATAATTGCAATTATCCTACTTTTTATAGCTTCTTTTTAGATGAAGTAGAAATAACTAAGTATGAGAGCGAAATAAAGAAGATAGAGCGTAAAAAGGGAAATTATACAGTATATATGATAGTAAATATTGCAGCACAGGGACCTATAGTGAAAGATGAAGAAGGTGAACATAGAGGAAGTGCCGTTGGGAAAGACGTGCCGCTAAAAATAGTATTAGAAGAAAAAGACGAAGGATTATATTTAAATTCATTTAAAGAATACGATGAATTATCGGAAGCTATTGAAGAAAATCCGCAATTTTAATAGATTTTTTCGAAAAATATTCCTAGAAAGTAATGGTAATCAATAAAAAGGCCAATGTACGCTAGCCCATCAATACACTCAAAGCAGCATAAGAATAACATGGAAATCAAACAATATCCTAGGGTAGCAGGATAATATATCATATATTAGTAAATAGCCACTATAAAGAACGGACAGGAATTATGTTATAAATATATATGTCAGCGTTAGTGCTTAAACAAAAGTACTTTACTAATAAGATATTAGACAAGCATAACTTGTCTGAAAAAATAAAAAGGAGTGGTACGTATGAAACAGAAACTAATTGCGATGATATTATCAGCTACTATAATGGGGGGAACAGGTGCTGTTTTATATAAAAGTAATGTAGCAGTACAAAATACACCAACATCAGTAGAGTCTAGTGAAAATGTAGAGTCAAGTGTTG
>CAKVNP010000205.1 GCA_934777095.1 uncultured Clostridium sp.
TCAGTTGGTTAGAGTGCTGGCCTGTCACGCCAGAGGTCGAGGGTTCGAGCCCCTTCTGAGTCGCCACTTTTAAAATTAAATTAATATGTATGCTGGCATGGCTCAATGGTAGAGCAGCTGACTTGTAATCAGCAGGTTGTAGGTTCGATTCCTATTGCCAGCTCCATAAAAAACTCTAGTAATTCTAGAGTTTTTTATTTTGCTGAAATTTATTTATAGTAAAAACTTAAATTATAGTATGAAAAAATAAGAGCTAATTTAGCTCTTATTTTTGTTTTCTTAAATTTAATTGTATTCGTATATCTTCAGCAAAGAATTTAAATAGTTTAAACTCACCAATTAATCTTGATGAAATTCTTTCGCTATATCTCTTAGTTATTAAGGGCAGGCTTAAATTTGTAGAAATCAGCATCTTTTTCTTTTTAAGAAGCTTTTTATTAATTAAAGTGAATAGCTCTGCAGAAGTAAAATCAGTAATTTGTTCTGATCCTAAGTCATCTATGATAAGCAGATCACAATTAACTAATAAATTTTCTAAATCAGTATCATTATTAAATTTAATATCCCTTAAGGCTTTTAATAATTCATCAGAGGTTTTATAGACTACTAGAAATCCTCTATCAAGAAGTTCCTTTGCAATGCACCAAGAAAGAAATGTTTTGCCAGTACCAGAGCTTCCATAAAATAAAAGGTTAGTATCTGAATCTTTGAAGTTTGGCAGATATTCTTTCATTGTGAACTGTAAAATATCTTCGATATTTTTTCTAGGCGTAACTTTTTCATCATTAAGCTTATGGCTTGAATATAAGTTAAGATTAAAATTATTGAAGTTATTATATTTTACTGCTTCTTCAAGTTCAGAGTTTTTATAATATAAATGAATTAGTTTAGTTTTATAGCAAGGGCATTTTTCTATTCCAATAAACCCAGTATCTTTACATTTAGGGCATTGGTAATGAAGATTTAAATAATCTGGTGTATATCCCTTGGATACTAATGTTTCGTACTTTTCAGCACGTAAATCAGTTATTTTTTCCTTAATCCTGTTTAATTCATCAGGGTCATTGAAGCCTTTTAAGGAAGACATAGTTAATTTCAAACATAACTTTTGAATATCATTTTCTATATCAAGTATTTCAGGATATTTATTTTTAATTTCTTCTCTTCGCTTCATCAGCTTATGGTTTTCATCAGTACGAATTTTTTCGTAAATATCTAATAGTTCAGCTTGATATCCTTTAATCATCTTTATCCCATCCTAACAATTTCTTCTCTAAAGAATCATAATCATATTCACGAGCTTCAAAGTTATTAAATTTCATTGGATTTACTTCTTGTTTAGTCTGTGAATATGATCTACTGCTTTGAGAATTTTTATAGTTGCTTTCTTTAGCATTTATATCATTTATAGTTTTTAGGTTATTCTTTTTCCATTTAGATAATATTCCGTCAATATATTTAAAATCTGCCCTATTTAATCTTTGTGAGCAGATGTCACAGGCTCTTTCGATTACTTCAATAGGGAAATCATAATCAACAATCCATTTTTCTAGCATTTGCTCCTGTGGTTTCATTAAGTCAGGATTTTTAATTCCTAAATAATTTGAAATATGGCGGATTTTTACCCATTTATCTTCAGCTTTCTTTATTAAATTTTGAGCTTCATCGACAGTTTTTATTCCTTGATTATGCCATGCAATAGCAACTTTTTCTATATAGCGAGAATTACTTTTTCCTCTAGAAATACAGTATTCTATTAATAATAAAATTAATTCAGATGAAAAATTAAAATCCTCTTGCCATCCTAAATAAGTAGTCATTTCTTTAGGGGATAGAGGTCTGGCTAATAGTTTTTCAATATCGTTTAACATATCTTTTGTTGAGTTTTGGGTTAATGCATGTAGAAGATTAACTTCTTTACTATTATTTTTTCCGTCATCAACTAAATCAACAAATTCAATATTATAGTTACCCATATTGTCTATAGGGATTAATTTAATCACTCCCTCATCGTTCCAATAGTTAATAGCATTTAGAATATCGGACTCTAAAAGGTTTAAGGAAGCTGCAAGCACAGATGAACTGACGCCTTCTTCTCCGGAAACATTATGTTTTAGCATTAGAAGATATACTTTAATAAATTCTCCTCTAGCAGCAGGCATATATTTTTCAATAAATATGTTGCTTACAGGAGTAAAATTTAAAGATTTATTTTTTAGCATAAATGTGCTCATACTTTTTCTCTACCTTTCTTGGTATTAAATACACTAGATTTATTATAGCAAAGCAGAAGAGAAGCCTCAATAAAACAATTTAATAATAATATGAATAATAAACTAAATATAGGGAAAATTAATTTATGTGCTTTAAATTAGTAAAAAGGAGGAAATAAGGCAGAAATGAACACCAGAGAAAAAGATATTGTAGGTTTTCTCAAGAAAACTATAATATTTTTAAGTTTCATCGTAGTGTCCATCTCAATAATTAAGCTATGTATTAAAAACTATTATAAATATAATTATACTGTTAGTGTATTTAATTCACAAAATGGTGGAGAAAATAAAGATGAGTATTTAGAGGAACAGTATATCAATACTATGATGAACAATGTTGTAGATATGTTCAATATTAAAATAAATGGCTATGAAATAACTGTTGCAGATAAGTCTTTTGGATTTGTTGATGATGAGGATGATAGAAATGAAATACTAGAAAATGTATGCTTAAGCTATATAAATGAACTTGGTATACCAATAGAGGATGTAATAAAAATTAATGTAAATGGTGATATAAATGCTAAACCATACAAGATTAAAGTATCTGAGTTATCTGAAATAGGTGAAATATCGAAAGAAATATATCAGGCAGCTATTATTAATGAAGAGCTCATTAATATGGAAGTTGAAGTTATAAACGAATGTGAAGAAGTAATTGAGCCAGCAGTAGTGGAAGAAGATAGTGATGATTTATATATTGGTGAAGAAGAAACTATCGAAGGAAAGAAAGGAAAAAAGCTTGTATACAAGAAATTATGCTATGATGGATTAAATAAAGTTGAGGAAAGCGTAGTAGATGAAGTAGTTACTATGGCACCAATATCAACTGTAATTAAAAAGGGAGTTAAAAATCCTTACTATTCAGGTGTTGCTTTTTTATTAGCTCCAGTTACTGGTGGATGCGTAACTTCGGTCTTTGGAGAAGCAAGGAATACATCATACCATAAAGGAATAGATATCGCTAAACCGGCTGGTGAAAGTGTTAAATGTGCTTTGGATGGCATTGTTACCTTTGCAGGATATAATTATGGAGGATATGGTAATTTAGTAATAATTCAGCATGAAGATAATATGGAAACCTATTATGCTCACCTAAGTGATATATATGTAAGTCAAGGACAGAGCATAAATGAAGGTGATATAATAGGAGCTGTTGGCAGTACAGGATATAGTACGGGACCACACTTGCATTTTGAATTAAGAGTAGGGGGTACACCTGTGGATCCAATGGGATATATATTAGAGCTATAAACTGAATATTATTCTTTTCGAAAGTGAATATATAATGATAGAAATAAATGAAGAATTAAGATTTATTAATATATGTCTTAATTCTTCATTTATATTTATTTTAAAACATTATTTATATTAATCTTTCCAGCCCCCTGCTGATACTTATCAAGATTTAATGATTCTGAACTTAATTTTAGTAGAGATAGTATGTCATCATATGATAGGCGTGGATTATTTTCGTAAAGAAGTGCACATACGCCAGCAACATATGCAGCAGCAATGGAGGTTCCAGTAAAACTTTTATATGATGTATCTAGTTTTGGAGCATATACTTTTGTATTATTTCTTTCTGAATAATATGAAGTATTACTATTTAGTGAAACAATATCAACACAGGCAGCAGTAAAGTCCGGTTTAGTATCTTTTTTACTGCCGCCGCAGGATGAATATTCATAAGAACTAATGGTGGAAAGTGTGTTTACTCCTGATACTGTTATGCAGTTTGGGTTTAATGCTAGGCCTGTTATCGTACCTTCATCATTTTTATTACTTCCGCTTGGGAGAACACAGATTATTCCTAAGCTTTTTGCTTTAATAAATAATTTATCAAATGCTCGATAGATAAATAAATTAAAATTTAATTGCTCAAAAGGAAGGCAGATAACTTTAATATTATATTTACTGCTATTTTCAATAAGATAAGCTAGGGCCATTAATATATTTGAGGCATACCCTTTTCCTAGCTTATCAAAGGATTTCACTACATGGAGAGTGCATCCTGGGGCAATTCCTTTGTAAGCTCCATTGGATGCTTCGCCATTTCCGGCAATTATCCCACAGGTACATGAACCATGGCCATTATCATCATAAGGATATGATAAGGAATTAATTAAGTCTAAAAAAGTACCAATTCGATTTTCAGGCAAGGTTAAGTCCTTGTGAGGATACACTCCAGAATCAATAATTCCTATCCCTACACCTCTGCCTGATAAATTACTTTTGTTTGTTAGCCTTATTTTATTAGCTGTTGATATAGAAGTACCACAAAGAAATAAATATCGGTCTAGGCATATATATTGAACTTCTGGATATTCTAATAATCTATTTATAGCCTTTGAATTAATATTAGCGCAAATAAGAGAGCAATCTTTTATTAAGCAGATAAATGTGCCTCTATAAGAGGAGATCTTTTTCTGCAAGGTATCAGGGAAATTTCTATATTTAATTAATACTCGATAATTTTTGCCGCTATTAATTTCAATTAAAGCTTTAAGGTCAGAATCTATTTTTTTATTAAATGAGAACATAAAAAACTCCTGCAATTAATCTCATTATTATATTATTTATTAGGATATGATTTTGTTAATATATTAAATTATGCAAGAGCTAGAATTTCCATTTTAAAATTACTATTCCGGCAGTCATCAGCGCAAGGCCAACTATTTCATGCCAGCCAAAAGTAATTTTTTCGCTGCCAAATAGGCCAAAT
>CAKVNP010000206.1 GCA_934777095.1 uncultured Clostridium sp.
ATGTACTTACTCATTTTATCCTTACTAATATTATTCTTTAAAAACTCACGAATAAACATCCTGCTTTCAATTTCTTTATTATTTATAATTGATCTGCTTCTTGATTTAGGTAGATTTTTATCAATGGTATTTATCACTATTCTGCTATTATGATACTGCCCATAAAATGCTCTCTTCAACACTTCATTATCTGGTGCTATTTTATATTTATAAATATTTATTTTATGCTGCTCATTAATATCTTGATAAAACTCTTTTATTTTCCAGATTGATTTCATCCATAAATTATCCTGATACTTATCAATATCATTAAGCTCGCCCTTAAAGATTTCAGCTTTTCCTTTTTCCATAGTACTGTTTTTAAAATCATTTACCTGCCTGTTAAACCAGCTTACTATCTTTTCCTCTTCTTGTGATAAATTTTTAAATTCATAAATTATAATATATTTTTTATCATCTATTATTTCATAATATGAAATTACTGCTGTAGTTGAATTTTCTAGTATTTTATGATATTTTTGATATTTTTCTTTCCATTTTTCCAGCCTTAAATCCCATTTAAAATCTATTGCTTCTAAGCATTCAATAAATTCCTTTCCTAACACTTCTTTATTATATAAACTTCTCTGCATTGAGCACCATTTATATAATCTTAAGTAGGTTCCTTCATTAGGTACATTTAAGTGATTATGTAATTCGTAAAACTTAACTAAATGATTAAAATTATCATACCAGTTATATGTGATTTTTCTTTCTATTTTTCTAAACTTATTGATTATATCTTCATGCTCTTCATAAAGAGCTATATTTATATTTCTCTCACAAAGACCTAAGCTTTCTCTATATTTATTATTTTCTTTGTTGCTTTCTAAAAGGTTTCTTCTGAAATTAATAAGTTCAAGATTATCAATATTATCTACAAAATCAAATATTATCGGTTCCTGCTCTAGATTATCGCAAGTTAAACATCTTCCCAGCTGCTGATAATAAATAACTGGTGATTTTGTATTTCTCAGCATCATTATGCCTGATATATCTTTAATATGTACTCCTTCATTTAATTTACTGATTGAAAAAATCAGTTTTATTTCCCCTGGTTCATTAATATTTTGGAAGGAATTTATATCTTTTTTTACTGCTCTATTTTCGGCAGTTATTATATAGCTGGTAACTTTGCTACATAGCGGAAATGCTCCCTTAAACCACCCTTCCACAATCTCCTTCATCTTTGTCAAGTGAACATTATTTTCACAGAAGACTATAAACTTAATATTTTCCCTATATGATAAATGTCTATTAATTATCTCTGTTATACTATTTTCATTTTCCCACAGTCTCTTATATTCTTTTAACTCATTTAAATATATTTTTTCATCCTCCTTAGTAAGCTGCTGATCCTGCATCTGCATAATTCTCTTATTTATTTCTTTATCTAGATTATAAATTGCTGATACATATATAGGGCTTGGCAATATTCTTCTGACAATTCCATCAGATAGTGTTAAGGGCGTAGTAGAATTTCCGCCCATCAATTCTTCAACCATATCTCTATTATTATCTAAAAACCTAATTGGCGTTGCTGAAAATCCTACAATCTTAGCATTCTCATTATTGCTTAGGATATGCTTCACTGCTTTTCCCCAGGTTTCAGCACCTGTTCTATGTAATTCGTCTAATAAAATAAGATCTATTTTTAAATCATTTAATTTATTCTGCTTATGCATAGCAGCTATCTTGCTATAAGTATACATAGTACAGCTTTTTGTACTCCAAGGAGCAATAGATTTTAATTGCTCAATTATTTCTTTTGTAGGAGCAAGCAATATTGAATTCTTATCTAAATAAGCAAATAGCAATTGCAGAATAATAAAACTTTTTCCTGTACCTGTTGCATTAGATACGGCTGCTCTATTATTTTCTTCTAAAATAGCCTGTAACTCCTTATAAGAATACCTATTATGCGGCCTTAAATCTGGCAGAATAATATCTCTGCACTTATCATCACTGTAATTATCTATTAATACTTTAAGATAAGCAAAATCCTCTAAAGCAACATTAAGCTTATTAAATATCCCAATATTTTCATTATATCCATTTAAAGATATGATCATATAGTATCTGCAGTTATATTGCTTTTCAGCTATTTCCTCAAATTTTTTTACTTCCGCTAAGATTTCACTATTATTTAATGGCCTTTGAAAATTTTTAGCCTGTACAACCCAAACTATCTCATTAGGATTATTAGGATATGATAATAATATATCAGCCCCACCGTCATAAGCTCCCCCTTTATTAACTGCGACAAAGCCATTTCCTTCAAAAATAGCTGTTAAATATCTCTCAAATATCTGTCCCTTTATTTTTATATCTAAGGAATTAAGTAATTCTTTTATTTCATTATATTTTTTTACCCTAGTAAGGTGTAATAACTTCTGTAGATTTTCCTGCATCTTTTCATCTTCCTTCTAAACATTATGTCAACTAAGTAATTTAATCAAATACTTCACTAAAAAGCAACTATAATACTATTTTTCTTCAATTCCTTAATTATATTTCACGTTTTTTCATCCTTAACATATTATATATTAGATAAATATTAGGAGGTACACCCTATGATAAAATTTAGTAAACTAAATGAATATAAGGGATTTGATAAAGACCTTCATAATGGTATCCAGAATAGTTATGCCTGGTGCATGTCTGAACTAGGAGACTATATTTATGTCGGAACTGTTAGAGATCTATTATATTCTGCCCATAGTATAATTTTAGAAAACCAGATAAAATTACCTGCCTCAGCTTCTATTGAAGAAAGATATCTAGATTTATCTGCTGAAATATGGAGATATAAAAAAGATAATTCATCTTGCTGGGAAAGAGTATATAAATCTCCGCAAGATAATTAAGTATTTGGCTTTAGGTTTATGATTAATTACAAACCTCTTTTAGACAGAGAAGCTCTTTATACTGCCGGTATAGCTGGTAAAACAAAAATATTAAAAAGTACTAATGGCGTGTCTTGGATTGAAGTTGATACTTCTAATCTAAGAGGTAATTCTTCACGTTCTATGGTTGCTTTTAATAATAAACTATATGTCTCTACTATTGATGAAGCCTTAGGCGGTAATACACCTCTTCTATATGCTAGTGAAGATCCTGAATTTTACAGGTTCACTGAAATTTTTCCTGAAGGAATAAAACTTGAAAAAGGTAAAAATCCTACTGGCGAAATTACTAATCTGGCTGTTTTTAATAATCGTCTTTATGCCTGTGTAAGTAAAGATTCTGGCATTGAAGTCTGGCGAACAAACTCTTCTAAAGTTCAAGCTAATGATTGGACCCTAGTAGGTAAAAGCATCTCTGGTTTTAAAACCGGTTTTGATAATCATTTTAATCTTTACGGCTGGCAGATTCAGGAGTATAAAAACACTTTATTTATCAGCACATTCGACCATATCTCTAATATCCAGACTCTTAAAGAAATACTTTTATTAAATAGGGATTTATTGGCAGAAAATTTAGGTCAATCATTAGTAAATTTATTGCTTATTTTTTATAATATCTTATTATTTGTCTTTAAGGCTGTAGATTTTCCATATGGTTTTGATTTAATAACTTCTAATGATGGTATTAATTTTACTAAAACAGTCACCAATGGTTTAGGTGAAGATACTAGTTATGGTGGCAGAATGTTATTTGTAGATAGATGTAATGATTTATATCTAGGTACAGCCAATCCTTATCTAGGCTGTGATGTATGGAATATTTCAGTAAAAAATAAATCTTCTTCATCTGATGATTGTGGCGAAGAACAAAATGATGGTTTTATGCAGATACTATATTATTTATACGATTTAATCTTAAGATTATATTATAAAATCTTAGGCAATGATAATGAGCAAAATACAGAATTACTAAATTTATTTAATCAGCTGCAGAATAATAAGAACTTAATAAATGCTCTACAAAAATTAGCCGATAAATTCGAAGCTGCTTATCTTAATAATTCTATGGACAAATTACTATTCTCTTTAGCTGAAGATTTTGATCCTAATATTTCTCATAACTTCTTATATAAGAATAATATATCTAATAATGATTTAATTGAATATATTTCTAATTTATTAATTAATTCAGTTGATAATATTGGTTTAGAACAAATTATGCTTAAAATTATTAATAAGCTAATGACTAAATTCAAATAAATACTTTATCCAAATAAAAAAAGAAGAAACATTAAATTTAATGTTTCTTCTCAATTTAAAGAAATTAATTATAAAAGTCCTTCAATAATTCCGCCACCTACAACTACATTTCCTTGGTAGAATACTACTGACTGTCCTTTTGTAATTGCTCTTTGCTTTTCTTTAAAGCTTACTTTAACTCTTCCATTTTCCATTGGAGATAATACTGCCTCTGCTGGTATTCCTGAATATCTTACTTTAGCTTCAACTGTAATTTCACCTTCTAATTTATCAAATGGAATAAAGTTAAGATCCTTTGCTACTAAATCAGTTTTAAATATATCTGTTTCAGGCCCAAGTACAACTTCATTAGTTCTTGGATTAATATCTGTTACAAATACAGGTCTTCCTAGAGCTATTCCTAAGCCTTTTCTTTGACCAATAGTGTAATATACTATTCCTTTATGCTGTCCTAAAACATTACCATTCTTATCAACAAAATTACCTGGAACAACTTCTAAAGGTCTAGCTTCTGAAATATATCTTCCATGATTATTATCTGGAATAAAGCATATTTCTTCACTATCTTTTTTATTATGTACTGCAAGGCCTATTTCCTTAGCTATTTCTCTAATTCTATCCTTAGTGTATTCTCCACAAGGCATTAATGTATGTGCCAATTGGTCTTGAGTAAAGTTATATAATGCATAAGTCTGGTCTTTTCTATCATCATCTGAACGTATTAAAAGATATCTACCATCTTTTTCTTCTATTTTAGCATAGTGTCCAGT
>CAKVNP010000207.1 GCA_934777095.1 uncultured Clostridium sp.
ATAATTTACTGCTGTAGGCTACTGTTGATAGATAGAATATTCCATAAGCAAAATAGAATATTATTAGTGTAATTAATACTGGCTGAATTATTGATCTTCCAAGATAATCGCTTAATATTCTTACTGCAAAAATACTATGGATAGTTCCCAGTATAATTGGCACTAAAAAGATAATTCTTGTTTCTTTAAATAATATTTTGCTTATATGATTTTCATTTGCACCAATTTTTCTTAAAGTTAAAAACCTTTCTTTATTTTCAAAGATATTTCCTATCTGCTTATTAAAGATTAAGCTTCCAGTTGCAATTACTAGCAACAATGAAAGAAGAATTCCAATAAATAATGTTACTCCTTGAAATTGATACTGATAATCGTACTCTTGATTATATGAAGAGTATTTTCTATTATACATTTCATTTTCAATACCATGCTTTTGATATAAGTTAACAATTTCCTTATCTAGTTTCTTATTATTATTCTTTGAGTCAATACATCTTATCTTAAATACTTCCTTTGCTTCCAGGTTATTATACACATCATCCGTAACAACAATAACAGTACTATTGATATATTGATTTAGCAATGGTTCCTTTATTGCAGCTACTATATTAAACTCCATATTTCCATCATTAAACTTTACTGGTTTATCTAGTTCTGTAGTCATCATTCTAGTCATTGTTGACTCCTCAAATAAATAAACATCATTATTTGATTTTAAAGGCTCTGCTGTTTTCTGCTCATAATCTCTAACCTTTTTATATTCGCTTTCTGAAATCACATCTGATTCACCATCCCAAGCATAAGAAAATTTATATGAAAATCTCCCTTCAACCTTTTTAAATTCTATTTGTTGGTCAAAATCGATTAAATCCTTATACTTTGTTACAATATTATCTACTTCATTGTTGATTTCATCTGAAGTCTCAATTATTGTATCAGTAAAATTATATGTTTCTTCCATTCTTTTTTCTAAATCAAAATATAGAGAATAGGTTACGCCTAAAGCTGTTACTGCTGTTGCAATAAGAACTGTTACGCCAGCTAAAGTATCTGCATTACTTTTGCTTCTATGCTTTATTTCTGAAATAGCAACTAAATTTGTACCTCTATAATAATAGCTTTGAACTTTTCTAACTGCTTTTATTAGTATTGGTAATGATGCTTTAAAAAATAATTCAGTACCAATTACCACTAAACAAAGTACTATAAATAACACTTTAACATTATATAAATTACATTGTTTACTTATCGATAATGCATATCCTCCTAAAATTAAGGCAATCCCTGCTATGCCTTTAATCATCAGCCATTTATTTAATCCTTGGCTTTCTCTTTCCTTTTTAAACAGCTTGATTAATTCAGTTTTCTTGACATATACATAATTGCTGATGGAGCTAAATAATGAAATAATTAAAATTATTATTGAACTAATGGCAAACGCATATATATTGAATGATATATGGACTATCATATTAATCCTCATCAGCTTAAGTAATAGCATTATAAATAATTTTGAAAATATTGTGGCTAAAACTGTACCTAAAAGTATACCTACAATGCTGATAATAAATCCTTCATAAATAAACATAACTCCTATTTTACTCTTAGTTATTCCCAGAAGATTATACATTCCTATTTCTTGTCTTCTCTTTTCCCTAAACAGTCTATTAGCACTATTTATAAATGAATAAGCAATAAATGTTACCACTACTCCACCTAAAAACATCAGTGACATTCCTGGAGTAATTTCTGCTAAAGTTTTATCTAAATAAATAAGATTTACTGTATATAAAGTAAATGAGCTAAATAAAATAGCTATGAAATATAATAAATAGTTCTTAAAATTTCTTTTTATATTATTATAGGATATTTGAAAGATGCTCATGTTTCTCTCCTCCCATCATTGCCAAAGTATTTAAAATCCTCTTATAAAATTTCTCCCTGCTTTCTCCACATCTAAGTTCTGTAAAGTTTACTCCATCCTTAATAAATATTACCCTGCTGCAAAAACTTGCACTTATTGGGTCATGAGTTACCATCATTATGGTAGACTTTCTACTTATATTTACATCCTTTAATAAATTCAAAAGCATCATAGCTGAATTTGAATCTAAAGCGCCTGTAGGCTCGTCAGCTAAAATTAATGATGGATCTGTAATTATTGCTCGACATACAGCTGCTCTCTGTCTCTGCCCTCCTGATACTTCATAAGGATACTTATTTAAAGTATCAAAAATATCAAGTTCCTTAGCTAAACTTTCCACTTTCTGATTTATCTCAGCAGCTTTTATATTATTCAAGGCTAATGGTAATATTATATTTTCCTTGATTGTCATTGTTTCTAGCATATTACTGTCCTGAAAGACAAAGCCTAAGTTATTTCTTCTAAAATCACACATCTGTTTATCTTTTAACTTACCCACTTCTTTTCCCTCAATAAATACTTTTCCTGAAGTCTGTCTATCTATAGTAGATATAATATTTAAAAGAGTTGTTTTCCCTGAGCCTGATGCTCCCATTATTCCTACAAATTCACCTTTTTCAATATTAAAGCTGATGCCTCTTAGTGCTTCCTGTTTATTTCCGCCTCTTCCATAAACCTTTTTTATATTTTCAACTACTAATGTATTTTCCATAATTTATATCCTCCTTAATCTTTATATCTATATTTTAAGATTTCAATAGTAAAGATACCTTACTTGAATATTTCACTTTCACCATTTAATATAACATTTTTGTTATATTTAAGGGAATTATTTGAAATAAATGTATTATACTTCTATAATTAAAATGAATTTATTATATTGGGAGGATACTAATGTTTAAAATAATGATTATTGAAGATGATGAAATCTTAAGGGAGCAGATCTGCCTTAGAATAACTCAATGGGGCTATGAAGCAATAGCAGCCTCCTCATTTGATAACCTTTTAAATGAATTTGTTAAAGTCTCTCCACATCTGCTGCTTTTAGATATTAATTTACCTGGCGCTAATGGCTTTAAGATATGTGAAGAAATAAGACGCACCTATCAGACACCAATTATTTTTATTTCATCTAGAAATTCTAATATGGATATAATTACTGGTATTAACTTAGGTGCAGATGACTATCTACAGAAACCTTTCTCTTTAGATATTTTAATTGCTAAAATTGAGGGATTGTTAAGAAGAACTTATAAATTTGCAGCTATAAAATCTAATATAATAAGCTGCAACAATGTTATTTTAGATATAGATAAGCAGACTATCAGTAATAATGAAGAAAGCATTGAACTAACCAGCAATGAAATTAAGATAATTACTGAACTTATGCGTAATAAAGGAAAAGTTATTTCCCGTGATAAATTAATGGAAAAGCTCTGGAATGTATCTTGGTTTGTCGATGACAGCACCTTGACTGTCAATATTAACAGGCTAAGAAATAAACTTAAATCAATAGGTTTATCAGACTTTATCCAGACTAAACGTGGACAAGGATATTTAATAGGTGAATAAAATGAATTTAGCTAAGTATTTAATAGACCAAAAAAACTTTTTTATTTATAATTTATTTTTATTTATCACTTATACTTTAATAATCATCCTTTCCCCGCTGAAAGTTATCGCCTTTAATACAATTATCTATATCCTGCTTTTTCAAATACTATTTATGATATGTTTCCTAGCTGCTGGTTATTTACATAAGAAAACATATCTTAGAAGCATTACTGACGGTTTGTCTGATGGCTCATTTAAAAATATAGAACTATTTAATAAAACAAATGAAGAACTTTATTACTATAATTTATTAAATGACTACTATGAAAAGCTAGAAGATTTTATGTATCAAAAGGAAAAGGAATATACTAGTAATATTGATTTAATTAATATCTGGGGCCATGACATAAAAACACCTATTTCTGCGGTAAAAATGCTTTTAGCTAATTACGAAGAAACAGGTAATTCATCATTAATAGATTTACTTCCTACAGAAATCCTTAAAATAGAAGATGATGTAAATAAAGTGATTCAGCTTACCAGAATTAATAACTTTGAAAAAGACTTATTTATTGAAAATCTCAATATTAAGGATATTATCTTTGATTCAATCAAAAGAAATTCAAAATACTTTATTACAAAAAAGATTTCTCTATTAGATAATATCGAAGATTCATGTATCCTTTCAGATAAAAAATGGCTTTCCTTTGTTTTAGAGCAGATTTTAACAAACTCGCTTAAATACACTGACACCAAAGGTAAAATTATTATTACAGGGAAAATTGAAGGTAATTATTATCTTTTATCTATCAAAGATAATGGTATAGGCATCGCCCCAGAAGATCTGCCAAGAATCTTTGACAAAGGCTTTACCGGAGCAAATGGCCGTAATAATTTAAACTCCACAGGCATAGGATTATATTTAGCGAAAGAAGTTTGTAATAAACTAAAGCATCAAATCACAGCAAGTTCCGTCGAAGGACAATATACCGAAATAACAATAAAGTTTAAAAGAAAAACAAATTTTTTTAAATAAAAAAGCACTCTTGCGCTTAATAGCCCCCTAGGGCTATTACAGCACTCCACTCTACCGCAGGTACCATCTCTTTGTCCCCGACAACTTTACTCTAACTCTTGCGCTTAATAACACAAGGTGTTCTTACAGCACCACTCTCTACCGAAGGTACTATCTCTTTGTCCTCGACAACTTTACTCTGCCCTAGGCCTTCCACTTGGACGTAGTCCACCTTTCACTTTTAAAAAAGGCTCTAAATCGTAAGATTTAGAGCCTTTTTTAAATACTTCACTTGCCCTAGGCAACATTCACTACCATAGGTACATTCACTATTTATTATTTATTCTTCTTTTTATCAGTTATGAAATAGTAAGGAATTCCTATAAATAAAACTCCTCCTACAAAGTTTCCAAGAGAAACCCATCCTAAGTTGTGGAAATATCCAGCTAAAGATACTGTAGCATCATGAGGTAACAT
>CAKVNP010000208.1 GCA_934777095.1 uncultured Clostridium sp.
GTGTATATGTTTAGCTGGTAAATATAATAAGAAGGTATTACAATAATATTATGCAAAAATTAAGAGAAGGTGAAATTATGTACAAAGATAAAATTGAAGCATATTTTGAAGAACATAAGGAACAGTTGCTGGAGGATATCTGTAGAATTATTAGAGTTCCAAGTGTAAGAGGAGAAGCTAAAGAAGGTATGCCTTTTGGTGAAGGACCATATAATGCTTTAATGGAAGCATTAAAAATGGCTGAAGGAATGGGCTTTAAAACAACAAATTATGATAATTATGTAGGAACAGCTGATTTTAATGATAAAGAAAAGGCGTTAGATATTTTAGCACACTTAGATGTAGTTCCAGTGAGCGATGAATGGACTGTGACGCAGCCTTTTGAGCCAGTAATAATTGATGGCAAATTATACGGAAGAGGTTCTGCTGATGATAAGGGACCAGCAATTGTAGCTTTATATGCAATGAAAGCAGTTAAGGATTTAGGAATTGAATTAAATAAAAATGTAAGATTAATATTAGGAACTGATGAAGAATGTGGTAGCGGTGATATTGCTCACTATTATGCAAAAGAAAAAGAAGCACCAATGACTTTTTCACCAGATGCTGATTTCCCAGTAATCAATGTTGAAAAGGGAATGTTTAAACCTACATTTACAGCAGAATTTAAGGAAGATACAACTTTGCCAAGAGTTATTTCTGTAAATTCAGGAGTGAAGGTAAATGTTATACCAGATAGAGCTGTGGCAGAAGTTGAAGGCTTTACGGCAGAAGAGTTAAAAAAATATGTAGATAAGCTTAGTGAAAAATTAAAAGTAGTATGTAAAATTGAAGAAAATAATGGAATCTGTACTATAAATTTAAGGGGAACAGGTGCACATGCTGCCTATCCTGAATCAGGAAATAATGCACTTACAGCAATGCTGGAAATTTTAGCTGCTATTCCATTTGCAAAATCTGCAGGATTTGAAAAATTATGTGCAGTTAATAAATTATTCCCTCATGGAGATTATAAAGGAGCTGCCTGTGGAGCTAAAATGTCTGATGAAATATCAGGAAAATTAACATTATCATTTACAATGTTTAAATATGATACTACTTCATTAGAAGGAACATTTGATTCAAGAGTGCCATTATGTGCTACTGAAGAAAATTTAAAATTTGTAGTAAGAGACAATTTAATGAAGTATGGCATAAACATGAATGATGCAAAAATGCTGGCAGGACATCATGTAGATGCAGAGTCAGATTTTATTAAGACATTATTAAGCTGTTATGAAAAATATAGTGGTCAAAAAGGTGAATGTTTAGCAATTGGCGGAGGCACATATGTACACAACTTAAAAAATGGTGTTGCTTTTGGCTGCACTATGCCAGGTACTGATAACAATATGCATGGTGATAATGAATATGCTGTAGTAGATGAGCTTATTTTAAGTGCGAAGATATTTACTGAAGCTATAATAGAATTATGTAAGTAAAGATTTTGAGTTAAGAAATAAAAAGTTGATATAATAAAACATTATAGGATAAAAAGGAGAAATAGAGATGAGAGTTCATGAAAGATTAATTAAATATGCCAAAGTATATACTACTTCTGATGAAAGTTCTAATACGGTACCGTCTACTAAAAGACAATTTGATTTAGCCAATATATTAGTAGAAGAAATGAAAGCAATTGGCATTCAGGATGTAAGAGTAGATGATAAATGTTATGTATATGGAGTTATTCCTGCCACTAAAGGATATGAAGATAAGGCTTCTATTGGCTTTATAGCTCATATGGATACTGCACCGGCTGCACCAGGTGAAAATGTAAATCCACAGATAGTAGAAAACTATAATGGGGAAGATATAACTCTTTTAAATGGAACAGTATTATCAGTAGAAAAATTCCCACACTTAATGGGATTAAAGGGAAGAACTTTAATAACTACTGATGGAAATACTCTTTTAGGAGCAGATGATAAAGCTGGTATTGCTGAAATAATGTCAGCTTGTGAAGAAATAATTAAAAATGATATTCCACATGGTAAAATATGCGTAGGATTTACACCAGATGAAGAAATAGGCAGAGGGGCAGATCATTTTGATGTAAAAGCTTTTGGAGCTGACTTTGCTTATACAATGGATGGTGGAATTGAAGGTGAATTATCATATGAAAACTTTAATGCAGCTGCCGCTGAAATAGAAATTCACGGAGTATCAGTACATCCAGGTTCTGCAAAAAATACAATGATAAATGCAGTTAATGTTGCTATTGAATTAAATAGCATGTTACCAGCTTGTGAAAAACCAGAGCATACTGAAGGATATGAAGGATTCTATTATTTAGAAAGCTTAAGTGGTAACACTGATCATGCTAAAATGAATTATATTTTACGTGACCATGATGATACTAAATTAGAAGCTAAAAAAGCAACTTTAGTATTAGCTGAAAAATTATTAAATGAAAAGTATGGTGAAGGTACTGTTAAGGTTACTTTAAAAGATCAATATAAGAATATGGTAGGTCATATAAAACCTTGCATGCATTTAATAGATAATGCTAAGGAAGCTATGAAAGCAGTAGGAGTTACTCCAATAGTTGAACCTATTAGAGGTGGTACAGATGGAGCTACATTAAGCTATATGGGATTACCTTGTCCTAACTTAGGAACAGGCGGATTTGCTTTCCATGGAGAATATGAACATATTTCTGTTGAAGGAATGGAAAAAGCTAAAGAAATAATTATAGAAATAGTTAAGATTTATGCTAAATAAATAAAAAGAGAATAGTGAATGTTGATTTCATCAAGTGAATCTTTACTGCGTAAGGTGAATGTTAAACATAGATAGAAGCTTTGCTTCTTCCTATGTTTAGGTTGAAGACTTAGGGTGGTGAAGGTTGGCTTTACCAAGGTGAATAGCGTTTAAAGGAAATAATGGGGACTAATGCTGATGGAAGCTGTAATAATGAATATTGCAATTATTGTTATAGAAATGGACACTTTACTTCACCAGATATAACAATGGAAGAGGAAATAGAAATTTGTGTGCCATTTATGAAGCAGGCAGGTATGGATGAAAAAGAAGCAAGAAAGCTTTTAAGTGAAACTTTTCCGAAATTAAAGAGATGGAGAAAGTAAAAAAGAAGTATCTTTTTAGATACTTCTTTTTTATTCAAGAAAAGTATTATTTCTGTATTCAGTTGGTGTTAAACCTGTAAAGTATTTAAAAGTCTTTGAAAAATTACCTTGATCACAAAAGCAAAGTAAAGTTGATATTTCTAAAAGTGATTTATCAGTAGTAGTTAATAATATTTTTGCTCGATCAATTTTAATTTTTCTTAGATATTTAATAATGGACATCCCCATATTTTTCTTAAAGGTAGTAGAAAGATATCCAACAGACATATCCAGGGTATGAGCAATATCTTCAAGTGTTAAAGGTGTTTCAATATGTATATATAAAATACCTAATATTTTATTTGTAATAAAATTATTTTTAACTTCTACATAATTGATTAAAATATCAAAATAATCATTAATCATTTTTAATTCTATTTCCTGCAATTTAAGAAGCTTTAAATCTTTTTGTAAGAGTTCATAGTACTTATTATATAAAGTATGAATATAGTGTCTAGATGTACCACTTTTAATTATTTCTCTTGCAAAAATCACATTCCAGATAATTAAATCATTTCTTTTGGTCAGCGGAGAAATATTTTGCGCTTTTTCATCAAGATGCTTTGAGTTAGTTAAATTAATAAGCTTATCTAAGTCTTTATTTTCTAATATGGATGTAATTTCATTAGTAAAAAAGTATTCATCTGAGTCATAATTATCATACATAAAAAATACCTCCTAATCTTCAAAAAAATACCATATAACTATATTATATCTTATGACTTATAAATAACATTAAAAATAGATAAAAAAAATAAAAAATAAACAAATGAATAGAAAACAAACTTACTATAATAAGAACATAAAGATTGCAATCGTTTCCTATGAGTATTTAAGTGAGGTTTAGGAGGGTTTAGTAATGAATAAAAAAGTTAAAACAATTTCAATAATGATGGCAGCTATGGTGGGGACTTCAATTTTTGCTGGCTGTGGAAGTGAAGCAAAGGAAGCAGGAGAAAAGAAAGAAGACTCCAGTAAAGAAATAGTAGTATGGTCCAATCTAATGGATAATGAAGTTGAGGAACTTAATAAAATAGCTCAAGAATGGGCAAAAGAAAATAATAAACAAGTAAAAGTAGTTAAAGATGATTCTGGAATGCAGGAATTTTTAACAGCAGCCAATTCAGCTAAAGGACCAGATATGTTATTTGGACTTCCTCATAATAATATAGGTACTTTTCAAAAGGCAGGATTATTAGAAGAGGTACCAAGTGGATTTTTAAATAAAGATGATTATGTTGAGTCTAATATTTGGGATGCTGTTTCCTTCGATGGTAAAGAATATGCAGTACCTATTTCTATGGAAACATATGCTTTATTTTATAATAAGGACAAAGTAAAGGAAGTTCCTAAAACTATGGATGATTTAGTAAAAGATGCAATAAAATATGGAGCTACTGGCTTTCAATTTCCTATAAATGATTTCTATTATACAGCAGCTTTTGTTCAAAGTTATGGAGGATATATTTTTGGAACTAAAGATGGAAATTATGATGTTACAGATTTAGGTTTAAATAGTGAAGGTGCAATTAAAGCATATCAATATTTACAAGATCTTGTTCAAAAAGATAAATTAATGGCAGCTGATACAACTCAAGATATTGCCAATAGCCTTTTTGCTAGCCAGGATGCAATATATTATATCGGTGGACCATGGGATATATCAGGATTTGAAGATAATGGAGTTAACTTTGGGATAACAGCTATTCCAGAAATAAATGGACAAGGTGCTAAATCACTTATGGGAGTACAGACTGCTTTTGTAAGTAGCAAATCTGACTCA
>CAKVNP010000209.1 GCA_934777095.1 uncultured Clostridium sp.
GTTCAAATCCATAAAAGTTTGTTGTTCCTTCAAAGCATTCTGTTCTTTTTATTATTTCTAAAGTATGTTCACTATCTTCCAAGTTTTCAGCTAACATATATAGCTTTCTTCTATTTACTTTTAATTTATTTCGATAAACTTCTCCATCTACTAATACAACAAAGTAATCATCATTATTTGATTCCAAGACTGCTGCAGCTCTCTGCCCTTTAAACCTAACCTTGATAGAAGTATATGGCCAAGCAAAGCTTGCACAGTTTCCATCTCCAAAATAAAATCTTCCCTTATAAATTGTATTTTCACTTATTTCAATCATACTCTCTCTCCCTTTACTTCCCTTATCCACAGGCCTCTAGAAACCTGTTATAGAAAAATGTTGTTCCTATTTTTCTAGTGTTCCTCGTGTAACCTGCAATCGTGTTATAGAAAAATGTTGTTAATATATTTATTTTACCATTTTTATTATATTTTTAGTTATATTTTCCTATTTTCTCGTCAATAATTATAGAAAGAGGTGATACTAATGACAGATTCTTTACATACTTCAATTCAATGTCCAAAATGCCATAGCTGCAACTATATTAAGCATGGAAAATATAATGATGTGCAACGATACAGATGTAAAAATCCTAGCTGCCGTCATACATTTTCAGATAATAGTTTTTCCAGCTTTAAAAATACAAAGAAATTCTCCAACTTATGGCATGCATATTTAGAATTAATGAAAAGTGGATTAAGTATCCGTCAATGTGCTGATAAACTTAAAATAACAATTGTCACTTCTTTTTATTGGAGACATAAAATTCTTTC
Organism: uncultured Clostridium sp.; assembly: GCA_934777095.1. Classification (GTDB taxonomy): domain Bacteria; phylum Bacillota; class Clostridia; order Clostridiales; family Clostridiaceae; genus Clostridium. The sequence goes on from CAKVNP010000209.1 coordinate 811, forward strand.
TTGGTTTAATGAAATTAATAAAACTCCCTTTTATTATGATTATGTCGAAATCACAAAGCTTTTTACCAAGGAAAATTTTAAAGGCAGAAGAAATATATCTACCAAGGAAAGAAGACGAATTATTATTTTATCAAGTTTAGATCAGCAAAAAAACATTATGTCTAAACCTATATGTTACACATGCCTCCAAATGAAGAATGTTAAAGAATTTATCACTCCCTATGCAAGCAAAAATACATATTTAAACGGCTTTTCCGATAGGGTAATTGCTGGCTTCGGTAAAGTTATCAATAAACATAATAGGTGGTCTCAGAAAAAATTATTTACTTGTGAGATTGATAAATATTTCAGTTTAAAGCTTAATAAATGGTATAGACGTTTTTATGGAATAGGCACTAAATATTTAAACCATTATTTAAGCTGGAATATCTTTAATTATAAATACCCTGCAATAGAATGGATTGACTTAATTTTAGATAATAATACCACCTATAAACGTTGGATTGACTTAGCTTGTACAAATATTCAAATCTAAAAAAATAAGAATTAGTATCGCCTCTATTAATTCTTATTTTAACAACAACTTTCTATAACACCTTTCTAGATGATATATTTAAATATCATCTATTTTATTAACAACAGTGTTATATAACACTTATAAAATTTTCAAATTGTAAGAACAACATTATTCTATAACACCTTCTAAAGCGTTCACCTCATATATATAAGAAGTAAAGTCACGGCTGTGACAGTTATCATTGGCAATAACAATTCCTATATTCATAAGTTCATTTCCATAATAATTATTTAAATAACCTGTTTCTTTATTAGAAACTGAATATAGCTTATTTTCATCTAATCCCTTAAGTTTTAGCCTCCTAAATTTATCATTAGGCCTACCCAAAACCTGATAGTTTCCTACTAAGGCATGTTCTTTGTTTTTATCTACTACCATCCATGCTACATTATTTTTATCATTAAAAGGACTAATTAATCTATAAAAATCCCCTTGGCTAAATAACCCTTTATTTTTCTTAAAGAATGAAATCTGATCCTTTACCTTTAGGCTCTCTTCCTCTGTCAGCGTAGCTAAATTTAGCTCATAGCCAAAAGTGCCAAAGTATGCAACATTTGCTCTTGTTTCTAAAGGAGTAATTCTACCTACTTGATGATTTGGTACTGCTGAAACATAGCTTCCCATAGAACTTATAGGATATATCATTGATGCTCCATATTGTATTTTTAATCTTTCTATGGCATCTGAATCATCACTAGTCCATGCCTGTGGTGCATAATATAACATTCCTGGATCAAATCTAGCTCCTCCACCTGCACATGATTCAATTAACAAATCTGGATATGCGGAAGTTATCTTATCTAAAAGCTTATATACACCTAAAATGTATCTATGGAATAACTCACCTTCCCTATCAGCTGATAAAGCTAATGAATATGGTTCAGTTATATATCTATTCATATCCCACTTTATATAAGAAATCTTTGAAGTTTTTAAAACGTTATCCATTAAATTAAAGATATAATCTATTACTTCATCCCTTGTAAAATCTAGTACAAACTGATTTCTGCTTTTTCTGAAAGACCTGAAATTCCATCAGGTAATTTTTCTTTATTGGCAAACCAATCTCCTAAAGATGATTTATCATCATTTCTTTTGCCAAACCAGCCATCATCAATAACAGAAAACTCTCTCCTGCATCTAGCTTCCATTTAAATTCATTTGGATTTATTCCTAACATAACTATAGATACTTCATAAGAATCCACTTCTATTTGTGCTAAGAAATTTCCACTATAAACTAAGCTGAAGCCATATACTTCACCCTGATTTTCATCTGCATTAGGTTTCTTTAAGATTAAGTAAGGATTATGGATATGGCTGCTTGCTCCCCTTAAACTATATATTGACTGTATTCCTTCTGTAAGCTTTCTTGTCCTTAATTGACACTCCCTAGCCCATGCCCCTGTAGTATGAATCATTTCATAGTCTGCATCTGGCAGATCAAGTGAAGCACTCATTACGTTCTCTAGATAGAATTCTTCATTTCCTTCATTTTTTATCTTAGTATTTCTGCATATTATATTTAAATCTTTATAAATGGTATAGCTTAATGTAAGGCTGCTTTTTAGTACTTCATCAAATAAGAATATCTCTATTGTTTCAGCTTCATCTTCCGTCTCAACATATGTTGCTGGCAGACCGGGAAGTTTTTCTTTTCCCTTTATTATTTCATACCCTGTATATTTGAATTCACATATTCTGCTGCCATTCTTATTCTCAATTGTATAGGCTGGCATTCGATAATCTGTTGTTCCATAACATGGATACTCTTGCCTAATATGCTCAAGTGAAGAAGTGTGATTTCTCTCAAAAATATTACATGATTGTCTGAAAGCTCTTTCTAATAAATGAACAAAACTATTTCTATGTGTGATTCTTTTTCCAAAGTATACATTCTCTAATATATTTATCTTAGGTTCAACCCTGAAAATATAGCTTATATTTTCATTAAAATATGAAATTCTTTTAATTCCTCATTAACTCTTATACCCACTTTTTATTCACCTTAAAATCCTTTTCTTATTTATAATTATAAAACTATATTTAATACTAAATAAGCACCTCATTATTTTTTGAAACTTCTTTTATCCATCTGCCTGATTTCTTAATAGTCTTTTTCTGCGTTGGTAAATCTAGAGCTATAAAGCCATATCTATTTTTATAGGCATTTGTCCAGGACCAACAGTCTATTGGTGTCCATGAATGGAATCCAAAACAATTTGATCCCTCTTGTATACCTTTATGCAGATAAGCTAAATGTTCCTTAAAAAATTCTATACGATAATCATCCTGGATAATTCCGTTTTCATCTTTATATTTTTCTTCGCCTTCTACACCCATACCATTTTCTGAAATATACCATGGTATATTTCCATAGTTATCTCTAATATTAATTGCTATGTCATACATGCTTTGAGGATATATCTCCCATCCCCTATATGGATTCATCCTTCTGCCTGGCATTTCATAATTATCAAAATGCTTATGAGGCATCCATCCATTGGAATCATCGAATTCACTTTCCCTAGCCTTTACACGTCTTGGCTGATAATAATTTACCCCTAGAAAATCAATATGATTATTTTTTATTATTTCCATTTCCTCAGGGGTTGATTTCCATAGTACTCCCTCTTCTCTTAAAAGATCTATAAGAATTTTAGGAAAATTTCCTTTTATCGCTGGATCTAAAAATGATTCATTTAATATTGCATCTGCTATTTTAGAAGCTTTTAAATCTTCTGGAGAATTGCTTCTTGGGTAAGGTGGCGTTATGCTTAATACTATTCCTATTTTTCCTCCATCTTTATCACAGCCTAATTCTTTAAACTTACTGATAGCTTTGGCTGATGCTAAGTTTATATTATACATAACCTGCATTGCTTTCTTGCCATCAACTATCTTTGGATAATGGAACTGATATAAATATTCACCTTCCACAACTACCATTGGTTCATTAAATGTTGTCCAATATTTTACCCTGTCGCTGAAAAGCTTAAATGCTGTTTCGGCAAATTTAACATACAAATCAATAACATGTTTTGATTCCCAGCCACCGTACTTTTCATATAATTCAACAGGAATATCAAAATGATGAAGATTCATCACTGGAATCATTCCATTTTTAATTGTTTCATCTATTACATCATTGTAAAATCTAACTGCATCCTCCACTGGTTCGCCAGTTTCAAAATCCTTTATAAGCCTTGTCCATTGAATTGATGTCCTAAAACTATTTAGTCCAATTTCTTTTAACATAGCCAAATCTTCTTTATAGCTGTTATAGAAGTTTGAGGCTACATTAGGTCCAACATTATCAAAAAATGCTGATGGTTCAGTATCATACCAATAATCAAAAACACTGCGGTGCTCTTTATTAAATCTTCCTTCACATTGTGGTCCTGAAGTAGCTGAGCCCCACCAGAAACCTTCTGGAAACGTATACTTTTTTGTCATAAATCTTCTCTCCCCTTTATTTTTTTCGATCTGTTAAGTTATATGGACATTGCTCTTCTCAACGCTAGAAAATATAATAAGTTTGCCTAGAACTAATTATC